>CP143946.1:1490000-1727500 GCA_036419695.1 [Clostridium] symbiosum | reverse complement strand
CGGTTGGTTCCTTAATAATAAGAAATAACAGCACTAAACCGCACTGAAATCCGCATCCTTTTCCGTGTTTATTTTCCCCCTGTCTCCGGCACTTAAAAGCGTCGCAAAGCGTCGATAAAGTGTCGATACCTCCTAGGATCGGAATATGACTAAACATCCGGTTCTTTTCGTTATTTTATCGACGGCTTCATAATATACTAAGTAAAAACTATAGGAGGTTTTACTTATGTGGGAAATTATTAGTAACCCGGTTACGCTCTCAGTCATCGTGATGTGCGTGCTGTGTCTGTGTAAGCTCAATGTTATTTTGTCGTTGCTTATCTCAGCCATGGTGGCAGGATTTGCGGCTGGCATGGGACCGGCCGACATTATGGGGGGAATCATTACGGGCCTTAACGGCAACGGAACAAATGCCATAGCATATCTGCTTCTGGGAACATTTGCCGCCGCCCTGGCTCAAACCGGCCTTGCAACAATTCTGGCCAGGTGGATTGCATCGGTTGTTAAAGAGCGCAAATGGATTTTGCTGCTGACGCTTGTTTTCTGCGCTGCTATCTCAGGAACCATTATTCCTGTACATATCGCTTACATCCCGGTTCTCTTTCCACCGCTGCTTTTAATGATGAACAAGATGAAAATCGACCGTCGTCAGGCTGCCTGTGTGACTGAGTTCGGTCTGGTAGCGCCTTATGTTACCATTCCTCTTGGATATGGTGTTATCTTTCAGGGCATCGTAGCCGAGAATATGACAGCTAACGGTATGCCGATGCAGATGATCGAAGTGTGGCCGCATACAATTATTCTTGGCGGTGGTATGCTCTGCGGTCTGATCGCCTCATGGTGGTTCTTCCGTAAACCGAGAGATTATCAGGATATCGCTCTGGAGGGAGTATCTCTGGAAGGTGAAGCGATCCACATGAACAAAGACCATATCGTATCTTTAGTTGCCATTGCAGGCGTTTTATTCGGTCAGTTATATTGGGATTCCATGCCTCTGGGCGCACTGCTCGGAATCGTTATCATGATTCTCGGCGGCGCTATCAAGCTTAGAAACAGTGACGGAACAATCGCCGAAGGTATCCGGTTGATGGGTATGGTTTCATTTATCATGCTGATTGCAGGTGGTTACGCCTATGTAGTAAATCAGACAGGCGCCGTTGATACTCTGATCGATGCAACGCTGGCTATCTTGGGGAATAGCAAGGCAGTGTTCGTCGCTATACTGATTATTATCGGTCTTCTGATCACCATGGGTATCGGAACTTCTTTCGGAACAATTCCTGTTATTGCTCTGTTCTATGTTCCGATGTGTATGAAAATGAATATGAGCCCTGGAGCTACCGCTTGTCTTATTGCATGTGCAGCCGCTCTGGGTGATGCCGGTTCTCCTGCTTCGGACAGTACGCTGGGGCCGACATCCGGACTTAATGCAGATGGACAGCATGATCATATATGGGATACCTGTGTTCCAACATTCTTCTTCTACAATGTCCCGTTGGCGATTGCAGGATTCATCGGGGGAATGATCCTTTAATCTGAACTATTGAAAACTGAATATCGATAAGGCAATGAAGGCGCTCTACCTAAATTGCCATTCAACAACGAAAAGCACGCTTCGCGAACTTTTCATTGCCACTCAATAAAAACTGCGGCGGCTCATATATATGAGACGTCGCAGTTTTTATTATTTTTAGTAGTTTTCTTTCCTGATCTCAAAATAACTCTGTGCATATTTGCAGACAGGACATACTTCCGGAGCTTTCTTACCAATTACAAGGTGTCCGCAGATACGGCACTCCCACATACTCTCTTCCGCTTTCTCAAAGACCTGCTGCATCTCGACATTGTGAAGCAGCTTGCGGTAACGTTCCTCATGGGATTTCTCGATGGCTCCCACCTTTCTGAAGAGCTCCGCCATCTCCGGGAAACCTTCCTCGTCCGCATCCTTTGCAAAACGGTCGTACATATCAGTCCATTCGTAATTCTCACCTTCTGCGGCTGCCAGCAGGTTCTGCGCGGTTGTTCCCAGATGTCCGAGCGCCTCAAACCAGAGTTTTGCATGTTCCTGCTCGTTTCTGGCTGTCTTTAAGAAAATGTCGGCTAACTGCTCGTAGCCCTCTCTCTGGGCAATCATGGCGAAATATGTATACTTATTCCTTGCCTGGCTCTCGCCTGCAAAACCTTCCATCAGGTTCTTCTCCGTCTTGGTTCCCGCATATTTATTTTCCGGGTTCTCCGCCTTTTCTTCGATCTTCTCAAATACGGAGGCCGGCTGATGACATACCGGACAGGTAAATCCTTCCGGAAGCTCTCCCTCATGGATGTATCCGCAGATTGTACAACGGTATTTTACTGAACTGTTCATATTTTTTCCTCCTAAATCTTCACTTCTGTCTCTGTAGCCGGTATGCAGCATCTGCTCCGCCAGCTCACTGAGCGGTTCCTTGTAAAATTCTTTATAAAGTTCAATGATTTCCCGGTTCTCATGACTGGTGCGCAGTTCCATGCCGCTGTCCTTCCGGTACAGGCCGGCAATCCTCTTCTTCCGCAGTTCATCGCCCTTTAACAGCGTGCCCTTCGGCTGTCCGCCGCCTCCGATGCATCCTCCGGGGCAGGTCATCACTTCTATGAAATGGTATTCTTTACCGCCATTTTTTATTCTCTCAATAAATCGGGAGGCAGCCTTTGTTCCGTAAATAACGGCTACATTCACTTCGATTCCCTTTATGGTCACCTGGGCCTCCTTGACGTCCTCCATTCCCCTCACCGGCTCCAAATCGTAAAGTGCAGCCGGAGCTTTCTCACCGGTAATATATTCATACGCAGTCCGCAGGGCCGCTTCCATAACGCCTCCGGTATTGCCGAAAATCACGCCGGCTCCCGACGCTTCACCCATCAGCCTGTCATAGGACGAATCCTCAAGTGCGGCAAAATCAACGTCTTCTTCCTTCGCCCACTTTGCCAGCTCCCTAGTCGTAATCACGTAGTCCATATCGCGCATATCTTCAATGCCCAAATACTGTGCCGCCGCATTCATCTCTTCCCTGCGAATTTCAAATTTCTTCGCGGTACACGGTGTTACGGCTACATTGACTATCTTCCTCGGATCAATTCCCATCTTCTTTGCAAAATATGTCTTGACCGTCGGTCCCTGCATTCCGATTGGACTTTTGGCCGTCGACAGATGAGACAGCATATCCGGATGATAGATTTCCGCATATTTCACCCAGGATGGACAGCAGCTTGTGAACTGGGGAAGCGGCCTGGTCTTCTTTGTAATGCGTTCGATTAACTCACTGGCTTCCTCCACGATTGTAAGATCTGCGGCAAAATTGGTATCCAGCACATAGGAGGCTCCCAGTTTCCGAAGAAGGGCGACCATCTTTCCCTGGACAAAACTTCCGTCTTCCATGGCAAACTCTTCACCCAGCGAAATCCTCACCGACGGCGAGGTGTTGAATATTACTATCTTCTCCGGATCCAGAATCGCTTTTTTAACATCGTGATATTCGTATTTCTCCGTGATACTGGACACCGGACAGACATTGGCACACTGGCCGCAGTTGATACAGACCGCCGTTCCACCCGTCTGTTCCAGCGTGTAAGTCCCGTGGACTCCTATGTAGTCCGTACAGATATCTCTGCACTGGCCGCATTTGATACAGAGCTCTTCATCTCTGCAGATAGACGGGTTGTCTTTCTCAATCGGTACGCGCACGTTCATTGGTAAATGATTCATCTACACCTCCTGATATTCATGGAAACGTTCGTGACGTTTCAAAACAATAATGATTACTATTTTTATTTTACCATAATTTTCTTGTTTGTCAAGTAACCTTTTTCCATTCTGAATTTTTTATTTGAACCAAATATTATTGGTTCCCTCCGGCAGCCATGTTTTCCATTTCACTTCCCTTCTTGCCGTGCACTCCTCCCAGCTCATTATAGAGCGTAAATCCGAGAATCATAAGGCCTCCCGCAATCTGCATCAGGCTCATCGTTTCCCCCATCACAAATATCGACATGAAACATGCCACCAGGGGATCGATGTAGCTCAGAATTGCCGCCTCCTGGCCTTTCAGATCTTTTAATGAGGAAAAATAAAGGCAGTATCCGACTCCGGTATGTACCACTCCCAGAATAAGGAGGTTCAATATGCCAAACGCTCCCGCCTCCGTCACGTGAAAGCCCGATTTCACCAGAACATACGGAAACATGACAATCACCCCGACGATAAACTGCAAAAATGTCCTGTCAATCCCCACTATGTCCGGCAGCGACTTATTGATGAGAATAATACCGGCATACAGAGCCGCGGCAGCCAGTCCATATCCGACGCCTGTTACATTGCTGCTGCCGCCTTCAAGGCCGCCCGCCGAAATCACCAGCACCAGTCCGGCCGTAGAAAAAATAAAGCAGATAATCTGGCGGAGGGAAGGCCTCTCATGAAACAGAAACGGACAGACCGCCGTCACAATCACCGGGGCAAAATAGTAGCTGAGCGTTGCCACGGAAACCGAAGTATAACGGTATGCCTCAAAAAGAAAAATCCAGTTAAAACCAATCATCACTCCGGATACCATCAGGAGAATCAGGCTTTTCTTACTGCCCGGAAGGTGGAACTTCCTGCCCCTGACAAGCTGCCAGGCAAAAATCACTGCAATTGCAATTGCGGCCCGAAAAAAAGCAATCTCCTCCGAGGAAAGAGGAATTTGCGCCACAAAAATACCGATGGTTCCAAAGGCTGCCATTGCCGTTACATTCATAAACTTTGCACTGCGTATTTTATGTTCCATTTCCGTTTCCGTCCTGCTTTCTGCTAAATTGTAAGAACTGCTTTGAATTGCTTTTTCTATTCTGAGTATATCACAGGGGGACCTTTTTTTCGACAGTTTATATTTTTATGATAATCCCCTTAACGGTTGACATCCGCCTTCTTCTGCTATACTATAAATCTATCATTAAATAATTAAGAAGAGGTGGTTAGAATCCGGCATACCGGGCGTCTTGCATTCACCGGCGCAGATATGGCTGGAACAGAGTAGATAAAATCAATTAAACAGGAAAAACGGCTGCCCCGGCAGTCCTGTTGTTATGCCTGATTTTGATTTTATTTTACTCTTACCCGTTTTTCTTCTCTTCCAGAAAAAGCTGCAGAGTAAAATCTGCGGCTTTTTGTATTACAGGAAATCCGCCTGCGATACAAAAGCGGGACGCCTGATTCTTATCATGAAAATTATAATGAAAATTTGAAAGGGGAATTTTTATGTTAGACAAACTGATGAAACTTTTAGAAAAGCCACCCGTTTACACAAAAATGGAGCATGCATTCTGGGATGACGATTATATCTCAGAGCAGATGCTCAAGGCTCATCTGGATCCCGACTTTGAGGGCGCCAGCAGAAATTTGAGGTTTATCGAACATTCGGCCGCCTGGATTAAAGATATCCTGCCGCCTTCCCGGTATCCTTTCCTCCTCGACGTGGGCTGCGGACCTGGAATCTATGCCGAACTTTTTTCCTCGGCAGGATACCGCGTCACCGGAATCGACTTTTCAAGACGGTCGATCGGCTATGCCAAAGCTTCGGCTGAACGGCGCGGTTTAGACATCCGTTATCTGTGCCTAAATTATCTGAAGATGGATTTTGAGAAAACGTTTGATGCCGCCACGATGATCTATTGTGACTATGGAGTGCTTTCTCCCGCGGACAGGCGGAGTCTGCTTAGAAATGTTTACCGCAGCCTGAGGCCCGGGGGCAGATTTCTGCTGGATGTATTCTCTATGGCTGCATTTGACCGTTTCAAAGAAGGGCAGACCTGGGAGGTTTGTGAAAACGGCGGGTTCTGGTGCGGGTCAAAGTACGCTGCCCTGAATGGGGCCTGCAAATACCCGGACGGTGTGACGCTGGAACAGACTGCGGTTATCTCGGAGCGGGAAACGGCGGTTTATTATCTGTGGAATACGTATTTTACGGTAGAAACTCTGGCAGCGGAGGCGGCCGGAGCCGGTTTTAAGGTCTGCGGCAGGTACGGTGATGTGACAGGTTCTCCCTGTCAAAAAGACGCCCCAACCATTGCGGTTCTGTTGGAGCGTCCCTGAGACACGGTTTTATTTGTCATAAAGGAATTTTTCAGGCAGTTCCAGCCGGAACACCTCTGCCATATCCTTAAAATCCTGTACCGACGGGATCTGCCGCTTTTCCTTTGTCACGGACAGTACCTTGATAAGCATCTCTGCGGCTTTTTCCACGGTATGCATTAAACCGAAGGTGTTGTCTAAGCTGTCCCCGGCCGCAAAGAGGCCGTGCTGCGCCCAGAGCACCACATCGTATTCCTCCATCATGCTGCAGGTCAGTTCCGCTATCTTTGCCGTACCTGGAACCATCCATGGGAGCACGCCCATTCCCGAAGGAAATGTCATCGCACACTCCGGTTCCATCTCCCAAAGTTCCCTCGTGAATATCTCATCCTTCAGAGGGAGAATAAACGAAAGAGCGATGATATTGGCCGGGTGGGCGTGGTAAATCACGCGGTATCTTCCGTCCGTCACCCTTTTCTTAACGGCCTGGTTCATCAGGTGCGCCGGCAGTTCGCTGGTGGGGCTGCCGCCCCCAGCCAGTCCCCATACAATCCGGTAGGAGCCTCCGTCTTTGCCTATTTCTATCATTCCGAAGGAATCTTCCGGGTCAAGCGTCATGTTGCGCATGAATTTTCCGCTTCCTGTCACATATAAAAAGTCCCCCGCCAGTTCCGGGACGTTCACCGGAAGCTTAGTCCAGGCGCCATCCATTTTCAGCTCCTCCCGTACCTCAGCCACTTCCTCCTCCGTCAGACGGAAGCTTAAGTTCCCACCATGGCATTCATGCCAGCCGAGCCTCCAGCCGTCATCCGACATTCTGATAAACCCTTTAGCCGCATTGCTGTCCAGTACCTTCATTCTCTTTCCTCCTGTTTCCGTTCTCCCGAAAAATTTACTATCCTGAATCATCATTTTAACTTTAAACTTCCGGCCGCTTCCGCGGCAGATACTTCTTTATCTCAAACGATGATGCGGCGCATGCCTGCGCTTCTTCCAGATCCGTAAATACGCCGTCCGCCATCATTTGCGCCATAATATTTCCTGCTGCCGTAGCTTCCGCCGGTCCGGCCAGAACCGGGACTCCGGCATAGTCTGCCGTGAGCTGGTTCAGGTATCCGGCATTGGAACCGCCGCCGACAATGCGGATCTCCGTACATGCCTCCCCGGTCACCGTTTCAAGTTCTTCCCGAATCGCGGCATAGGATTTTGCCAGGCTCCGGTATACAACCGCTGCCAGTTCCCCTGGCGTTTCCGGTATCTGCTGTCCCGTTCTTTCGCAGAATCCCGTCACCGCCTTTACCATACTCTCCGGCGACAGGAATTCATCGCTGTTACAGTCCACAACGGAATCAATCCCCGTTCCCTCCGCCTCTGCACACAATGCCTCAAATGACATTTCAGGAGCTGCTTCTTTCCTTATATTCTGTATCATCCACAGTCCCATACTGTTTTTGAGAAGCAGGTTCTTCCCCCCAAATCCGCCCTCGTTGGTAAATTTAAGGCTTCTTCCGGCTTCACAGATGACCGGCTCCTCCGTTATCATCCCCATCAACGACCAGGTCCCGGAACTGATGACGGCTCTCGTTTTCCCTTTGCCGCACTCCGGCAAAACCATCAGGGCGGAGGCCGTATCATGGGTGGCGGGAAGGAGCACATCACAGTCAAACCCCACCTTTTCTTTCACTTCATCCCTCAGTCTCCCCAGCCGTTCTCCCGGCATTTTGACCGGTAAAAGAAAATGGTCCGGTATCCCCAGCTTTGCGGCCAGCTCCCGGTCCCAGTCCTTTTTCTTTGGATCGAGGAGCTGGCTTGTAGAAGCGTTCGTATATTCCTGCACTTTCCGGCCTGTCAGATAGTAGCAAAAGTAATCCGGAATCATGAGCATACACCCGGCCTGCCGGAGGAGTTCCGGCCTGTCCCGCCTGTCCGCCGCCAACTGGCAGAGCGTGTTGAATTCGGCCATCTGGATTCCCGTTCTCTTATAAAGTTCCTGTTCGGAAACATTGTCCCATATACTTCGGTAAATCCCCCGGGTCCTCCCGTCGCGGTGGTTTGCCGCATTCCCCAGAATCCGCCCTTCCCGGTCCAGAAACACATAATCTAATCCCCATGTGTCAATCCCCATGCAGGCCGGTATTTTCCCCGCATCCCGGCAGCGTTTCATTCCTTCTATAAGCTGCATCGTCAGGTATTCGATATCCCAGCACATCATATGATCCCTTATCACGGGGCTGTTGGAAAAACGGTAGACTTCCTGCATTCTAATCCTGCTACCGTCCCGGACAGCCAGGATGTGCCTGCCGCCGGACGCGCCGAAGTCTGCCGCCAGGTAATATTTTTTCTCAACTTCCTTCATCTTCTCCTCCCTTCCTCATGAACCGATGGGACCGCAGGCCGCTGAATGTCCGTATCAGCAAAGAGGCCGGTCATCATGACCGGCCTCGCTCCCGGCATGGATCCTCTCTCCGGCGCCACACCGCATCCTATCCTCTGCCGCGCTTATGCGCTTTACTCCTCCGTCCCCCCGGTTATGTACTGCAGGCCCTTTTGAATCCTCAGGTATTTGCCGTACTGCCTGTTACAGACCGCTGCCGCCTCTGGCTGGGGTTCAAAGCAGTTCTGGATTTTTACCGTTCCCTCCGATATCTGCTCCAGGGAGTCAAAACAGCCGCAGTGGTATGCCGCCAACAGGGCGATGCCGAAGGCCGGTCCTATCATTCCGTCCATCTGCTCGATGCGGATATTCAGCACATTGGCCAGAGTCTGCATCCACACCCGGCTCCTCGCGCCTCCGCCCACTACCTTCACGCTGCCGAACCGGCACAGGGGAAGGCGCATCTTTTCGGCCAGCTCCCGAAAGCTGAAGCAAAGTCCCTCAATCACTGCATACAGCATATCGGAGCGGTCTGTCTCCGTGCTCAGTCCGATGAACGAGCCCCTGATATCAGGATCCGCATAGAGTGTCTTTTCCCCCATTAAATGAGGATAAAAAAGTACGCCGCTCCCCGCGGATTTCTCTACATCCACCAGCTTGTCCACCTCGGAATAATCCGCCTCCATGATTCCACGCACCCACCAGTCAAACGTACTTCCGTTGGACTGCACGGCCCCCTGGATCAGATAGGAGTAACTTTTATCGTCAAAGGAAAACAGAATCATCTTTCCCTTTGCATTGTCCCTGATTTCCGCCACAGGCATCATGAACACGCCCGATGTCCCCAGGGAAATGACGGGATAGCCCCGTCCCAGACAGCCCGTGGAGATGGCCGTCGCGGGATTGTCTCCCGTCCCGGTCAGGACCTCTGTCTCCCGGCTCAGGGAAAACCGCTCCGCAATTTCCTCCTTAAGCGTCCCGGCCGCAAGAACACTGCCCCGCACCTCCGGGTACATTCCCTCATCAAGGCCGATTAACTCCCTCATCTCGGGCGACCATTTCCGCGCCTTAATCTGGTAGAGGCAGGACGTGGAAGCCTCGCAGTAGTCCGTTCCATAATGACCGGTCAGACGGTACACAAGATAATCCGGACCAATCAGAAATTTCCTTATTTTCTTAAAATTTTCAGGCTCATTTTCCTTCAGCCAGTAGAGATTGGCCGCCGGACTTCCTGTGGAAATGGTTCTGGCCAGATATTCTCCCTCCGGAAAATCCCGAATCCGCTCTTTGAGTTCCGGAATCAGATCTTTCGTCCTGATATCGTTCCACATCAATGCGGGCCGGACCGATTTTCCCTCCTCGTCCAGAACGGCCAGCGTGTGCATCTGCCCCGTCACTCCAATCCCTCTGATCAGGCTCCGGTCACACTGCTCAAAAATCCGTTCCATGGCGTTCATCATACAGTCGTACCAAATTTCCGGATCGATTTCGCTGTAACCTCTCTCCGGCTGGGCTGCCTGATAGTCCTCCGTGATTTGTGCCAGCACATTTTTATTTCCGTCTATCAGTACCAGCTTCATTGCAGAGGTTCCTAAATCTATGCCTAAAAATGTCTGTTTTGTTTGTTCCATACTGCAATCCACCTTTACGGACGGCGGCAGAGAAAACGTCTGTTTTTGTCTCCCGCCGTCATCAAATGATTAGTTTTCGTTAATCATCGTGACCAGTTCCCTGGCCTTTCTGCTTACATTTTCAACTGATTCAACGCTCAGATGAATTACGTCGTGCTCATTGTGATTCGCCTCATAAGCCTCGCCAAATGTGCGTATGTATTCTTTTCTCAAATCCGAACCATAGTTAATCTTAATCAGGCCGTGTTTCTTAGCCTCCCAGATTACCTCCTTCGGGATTCCCGAACCGCCGTGAAGTACCAGCGGAACGGAAGAAACTTCATTGATTTTTGCAAGAAGCGGAATATCTATCTGGGGATTCAGGCACAGTCCATGGACATTGCCCACGGATACGGCCAGGGTATCGCAGCCCGTCTGTTCCACAAAGTCGGCCACCATCGCCGGGTCTGTCTTGCACTCCGCTTCATTTACCACATCCTCTTCTTTCCCCTGGAGGGCGCCGAGCTCCGCCTCCACCGGAATACCGTAGAAATGGCAGTATTCTGCGGCGCGGCGGCACTCTTTTACATTTTCCTCAAACGGTAAGTGGGAGGCATCAATCATGATGGAGGTGAATCCGGCATCCACGCATGCCTTAACATCTTCAAAGGACTTGCCGTGATCCAGGTGAAGCCCGATCGGCGTTTCCGAATTTTTAACGGCATCCTGCGCTATCATGGCAATGACACGCGGGTTGGAAAGCCGCAGGTTATTGGAGGATATCTGAATATATCCAGGCAAATTTGCCTCCTGCAGTCCTCTTGCAATCGCATAGGTCATTTCCAGGTTGGTCGTGTTAAACGCCGGTAATACATGATGATATTTCTTGGCAAATTCCATAAGGTCAAAACCATTTACAAGTTTCATAATTCTCTCCTCCGTCTTTCTTTTTTATCTCGTTTTCGGGTTGTCACTTGAAGTCATACATTCTTTCATACAGAATTTTGTATTTCGCGAATTTTTCCATATAGTACTCATGCATGGCGGGATCGGGTGAAAATTCTTTTCTAATCTTTACGGCCCTTCTGATTCCTTCTTCCAGGGAAGTGTAGGCCCCCGTACCCGATGCGGCCATCAGCATGCAGCCCAAGGTTCCCGATTCCTCATTTTCCAGTGAAAAGACCTTCATATTGAATATATCGGCCCGGATCTGGAGGGTCAGTTCGGAGGCTGCGCCTCCTCCCGTCGCCACGATGCGGCTCATCTTTGTCCCCAGCGTTTTGAAGCGCTCATAGGACAGATACATCTGGAAGGCCATTCCCTCCAGAATCGCCCGGTAGATTTCTTCCGCCCTTGTATGGATGGTAAGGCCGGTGATGGTTCCTCTGGCGTCCATGGAAAGATCCGGGTTTCCGGATGAACCGAACTGCGGGAGCACCATGACGTCCGTACGGATATCCTTTACGGCTTTGTCGATGCAGGAATAGAAATTCTCTCCCTTTGCATCGCACTCCATCTTAAATCCTTTTAAAATGTTGTCCCTCGCCCAGTTTTTAAGCGCTCCGCAGGTCGTCACCTCCAGGCTTGAAAGGTAAGTCCCCGGCAGGATATAGGGGATGCAGGTAAAATCATTTTCTATCATATAAGGCGTCATCATGGCCTCCGGAAGCATTGTGAACAGGAACTCACACGTTCCCATCCCGCATTCTCCCGCCCCGCTCGCACACAGGCCGCTTCCCAGGGCCGCGCAGCTCTGGTCGTGGCCCCCGACCACCAGTTTCATGTCGGGATTTAGATGAAGCTCCTTTGCCACTCCGGGAAGTATCGTCCCAATCACGGTACACGGTTTCACCGGCGTTGACATCTGTTCCTTCCTGATTCCCGCAAGGCTTAACAGTTCTTCCGACCAGTCCATCTTTCTGATGTCGAAGGCCATGCTGCGGGCCGCCGAGGAATAGCTCACCATTCGTTTCCCGGTCAGCATATATCCGACAAAGTCTTCATAGTAAAGAATGGCGTCCGCCTTTTTCACCGCGTCCGTATTCCGGTTCAGCCACATGTATTTGGGAAGGCCGTAAAGCTCGTTGGGAGGCAGGCCGGTAATTTCAAAGATTCGCTGCGCCCCCATTGTTTCTATAATTTCTTCCGTCTCTTTAATTCCTCTGGAATCGCCCGTCAGCATGGAATTGGCCAGGGCTTTCCCCTCTTTGTCAAGGCAGACCACGGATTCTCCAAGGCTCGTGACGGCCATGGCCTCTATCGTTTCAGGACAGCGCTCTCCCACTTCACGGAGCACCTCTTTTACATTTTTCATGACGGTCTCCGGATTCAGTTCCCTGTGCCCGCCGCCGCCCAGCTCCTCATACGTTCTGGAAGCTGTAAAAAGTACGTTCCCATCCAGGTCATAGACCAGCATCTTACTTCCGCTGGTTCCGACATCCAGTCCTGCAAATGCCATAGTATCTCCTTTTTATGAATTGCCTTTTATTACTGCTGTTTGGAGCGGCTCTTCTTAAACACGTCGATGACCACAGCTACCATGATGATGATTCCCTTGAATACGCCCTGCCAGAAGGAGTTGATTCCCATCAGATTGAGGCCGTTTGTGATAACGCCGATGATCAGAATACCGATAAAGGTGCCGCCCACGGTTCCTACGCCGCCCGACATGCTCGTTCCGCCGATTACAACGGCCGCGATGGCATCCATCTCAAATCCGTTGCCCAGTGTCGCCGCCGCCGAACCGAGACGGGCCGACCACACGATTCCACCCACGCCGCAGAGCAGGCCGATGAGGATGTAGGGAAGCATGTTGTATTTCTTTACATTGACGCCGGAGTATTTCGCCGCCGTCTTGTTGCCGCCCAGCGCATAGATATAATACCCAAACCGTGTCTTATTTAATAAAATCCAGGTTGCAATCAGAATAACAGCTGCATAAATAATAATGATTGACACTCCTCCCAGGTTCGTATTGCCGAGTCCCGTATAGGTGGCGTTGCGTACACGGATTGTCACGCCGCCGGAGATAATCTCGGTGAGCCCGCGGCCAATACACTGCGTCGCCAGCGTGGCGACGAATGCGGGAACCTGCAGATAGGCGATGGCAAAACCGTTGATGGTTCCCACCAGGGCGCCCACCGCCAGGCAGCTTAGTACGGTTACCCATACCGGCGCATTTAAGTTGGTAATCATATAGGCGCCGATCACGCCCGTAAGGCCGACGGTGGAACCGACGGAAATATCAATCTCTCCCATCAGAATCGCAAGCAGCATGCCGCAGCAGATGATTGCGTTAACCGAGTTGGATTTTAAAAGGTTTAAAAGGTTCGATGACGTTAAAAACTTCGGTGTGGAAACCGAAACGATGATGATAAGCAGGATCAGACCGATGATCGTTCCGATATTACGCTTCAGATAAGCAGAGCCTGTGAATGGAACTCCCAGTTCCTTCTTTTTTTCCATAGTTGTACCTCCTAAAAATTTTCCTTATTCTCTGTTTGTTGCATACGTCATCATGGATTCCTGGGAGAATTCTTCCTCGGACAGTTCGCCGGTGATTTTTCCCTCGCACATGACATAGCATCTGTTGCACATATTGATAATCTCCGGGAGTTCCGAAGAAACCATAATAATCGAAACGCCGCTTGCCGCCAGCTCGTCGATGATGGCGTATATCTCCGCCTTGGAGCCTACGTCGATGCCCCTCGTCGGCTCATCCAGGATAATGACCTTTGGATTCTTTGCCAGCCACTTGCTCAAAACCACCTTCTGCTGGTTGCCGCCGCTTAAGTTGCCGGCCAGCTGTTTGGCCGAAGTGATTTTAATGGAAAATTTCTTTCTGTAATCCTCCACCATCTTGTCCCAGTCCGCCTGTTTTACACCGACTCCTTTTATAAAATCGCTGAGGCAGACAAGGCCCATGTTGAACTTCACATCATTTTTGAGAATCAGCCCCTCGTCCCTTCTGTCCTCCGAGACATAGACGATGCCGTTGTCGATGGCGTCCTGGGGCCGCCGGATTTCCAGCTTTTTACCGTCCAGGAAAATCTCGCCGCCGGATTTCTGGTAAGCTCCGAATATGGTCTTCATCAGTTCCGTTCTCCTGGCCCCGACAAGGCCCGCGAACCCGACAATCTCGCCGTACCTGGCATGGAAATTCACGTCTTTGAAATACTTCTCATGCTCCAGACCCTTTACTTCGAGGGAAATCCCCTTGATCTCGTGTTTGTTTCTCGTATAGTAGCTGCTCAGTTCGCGGCCTACCATCATCTTGATCAGCTCATCTTTATCCGCCTCGGGCGTCGGGACGTCGCCAATCATCTTGCCGTCACGCAGGACCACGATCCGGTCGGTAATGGCGAAGAGTTCTTCCAGCCTATGGGAAATGTAGATAATTCCCACTCCTTTTTTCTTCAGCAGCCTGATAATGTCGAACAGCGTCTCCACCTCGCCCTGGGAAAGGGAGGAGGTCGGCTCATCCATGACCACGATTCTGGCCTCGGCCGACACGGCCTTGATAATCTCCACAAGCTGCTGCATACCGATGGACAAGTCCTCCACCAGCTGATCCGCCCGGAGGTTCAAGTGCAGATCGTCTATGACCTTCTGCGTCTCCTGTTCCATCTGTTTTGCATCGACAAGCCCGAATTTATCTTTGAGCTCACGCCCCATAAAAACATTTGCCGCAATTGTCCTGGCCGGCACCAGAATGATTTCCTGATGGATGATTCTGATTCCGTTCGCCCCCGCCACGGCGGCAGAATGTATATTTTTCAATTCTCCATTTATATGTATTTCGCCGGAATCCGCTTTGTAGATTCCGCCCAGTATCTTGATTAAGGTTGATTTACCGGCTCCGTTTTCACCGAGGATGGCTACCACTTCTCCCTCTCCGACAGAAAGGTTTACACCGGTCAGTACCACGTTTGAAGCAAATGCTTTTGTTATATTCTGCATCTGTAAGAGTTTTGTTTCGCCCATATGCTACCTCGTATTCCCTGAAATGATTCTATCTGCGTAACAGTTCAGACAGCATGAACTGTTACGGCATTCGGCTAATGAAATCGCTGCGCGATGAGCCGAATGCTTGCTGCCACTACCTTTTTGTACGGTCAGCGCAGTAAATGCGCAGACCTGTCTGAACTGTTCCTATCTGCACGTGACCTCTTTAGAGATTCTCTCCCACCTGTTTCACTGAATGATAAGTGGTCCGGCTCAAATCTTATTTTGAGCCGAACCACGTAATCAAAAACTCTGCTGTTACGGTTCATGCTTACAATCCCGTGGGGGCAGCACTGAAAGGTAACATATTTTACACGTCAGCCAATTCTATGTCATTTATCGTCTTTCTGTTACAAAATTGTTCTCTGTCTGACTGTGGTTAGTCAAGGGAATCCCATGCGTCAAGATCGTATTTATCGATATTGTCTGCCGTAATGCTGTAGGATTCGATGCTTGTGTTAAATGTAATTTCTTTTCCGTTTAAAAGGTCAACGGCTTCTTTGACTCCCATGTATCCCATGTATGTAGGTCTCTGAGCGGAGCTCTGTACCATTGTGCCGTCTTTGATGGCATGTTTTCCGATTGGAGCGCCGTCTTTGCCGAGGATATCGATGGTTCCTGTCTTGCCTGCTTCTTCAACCGCCTGTACTGCGCCTAAAGCGGATGTATCGTTGATTGCGTAGATTACGTCGATGTTGTCATGAGCCTGAAGTGCATCGGATACAACTTCGAATGCTGCGTCTGTGGCGCCTTTGCCTTCTACTACCTGAACTTCTACGAATGCATCCGGATTCTCTACGTTTTCTTTAATTCCCTGCCAGAATCCTTCTACGTTGATGATGCAGGATTCAGCTGTCTGAAGATGAACAATCAGAATGTTTGCTCCGTCCGGATGATGCTCTGCAACCCACTGGCCTGAAAGGTATCCAAGCTGTGTATTGTCGGAAGCGATGATTCCGTCAACCAGCTCGTAATCTTCTTCTTTAATAACGTTGTCTACGTTGATGACTTTTACGCCTGCGTCTTTACATGTCTGAAGTACGGTCTGTGCTCCTGCGGAATCGTATGGGATATATACGAGTGCGTTAATTCCACTTGCGATCATATCGTCAATCTGGGAAGCCTGTTTAGTCGGGTCGTTCTGCGGGTCAAAGTAAATCAGCTCGCATCCCAGTTCGTCACATGCCGTCTGAACACCTGTTAAAACTGCGGTGAAGTATTCGTTTGTCAATGTGTATGGAGAAAATCCGATTGTGTAATTCCCCTCCTTTGCCGCTTCCGAAACTGCCTCCGTCACTGCATCTGCAGCCGCCTCTGCTGTGGACTCTGCCGGAGCCGCCGTTGTTTCAGCCGCTTTCTGTCCGCCGCAGGCTGTCATGGAAAGCACCATTGCACCTGCTAAAATCACAGATAATAATTTTTTCATAAAAATATCCTCCTTCTCGCTTTTTTTGAATTAGCTGAGCTCTATTTGATTGTACGAACATATTAGCACATCGGTTTTTGTACTTCAATGCCAATTATGCCTAAATTTAAACGTCGATTTTTGTCATAATTGTACAGTTAGCGTTCGATTTTTTATTAGTTTTTGTTCTTTTATGTTCGATATTGAGTTTTTTTCCGAATCAAATGAGAACAGCTTGCGTTTCAAAGGGAATCGCCGGATTGTTTGATGTTCGTTTCAGTTCGTTTCATTCAGGGGAAATGATTGGTTTTGGGAGAAAAAAACAGAATTTTTTCGGTGCCGCAACACCGGAATAGGCTGGAAGAGGCCGGAAGTACGATGGTTACAGGCGGGCCGAGGTACGGTGGCAAGTACATAAGTGCAAAAAGCGCTGCGGGTACAGCCTGCAGCGCTTTCCTAAGGTTTTATCATTTAAATTTCGTGTTATTAATTGTTATTCTTTAACCTCTTATCTGTTCCCGTCCTGTTTATTGAAGCCGCTCTGTCATCCGTTACGCGATTATAACTTCCACATTATACTTTCTCAGCAGGTTCATTCCTTCCTCGTCGATCCCCGCGTCGGTGATTACCGCATCCACCTGGGAGAGGGCGGCAAATTCGTTTAGGTCGTAGGTGTTGAATTTGGATGAATCCGTCAGCAGGTAAATCCTCTTGGCCACGGAAAAAATAGAGCTTTTGAATCTGGCCTCCGGAGAGTATCCGTCATAGAGCCTCCCGTCCGTTCCGATGGCGGCGGCGCCGAGAAATGCCGTGTCGAGCTGGTACTTCCTGATCTGCTCTTCGGCCACACTGCCGGAGCTGCAATTGGTGATGCGAATCATCTCACCGCCCAGCATAATGACGGAGAGATTGTCGAAGGAAAGGGCGTGTTCCGCCACCTTCAGATGGTTTGTCACGATCACCGCCCGCGTCTCGTCATCCATATAGTTCAGAATGATTCTTGTCGTGGAGCCCGCATCAATGAAAATCCTCTGTCCGTTTTTGATAAGGGTGGCCGCTTTTGCCGCTATCTTCTCTTTGGCCTCTTTGTTGGAAATGCGCGATTCATCAAATGAAATCATCCTGACAACAGGCTGGTTCGCCATCAGCGCCCCTCCATGGGTCCTTGTAATATTGTACTGCCGGGCCAGAAGATTCAAATCCCTTCGCGCCGTCATCTCGGAAATTCCGAACCGCGCTGCCAGTTCATTCACCTCCACCTTATGCTGCTTCTGCAGAATGTCAAGTATGGCCAGACATCTTTCGCTCTTGTTCACGGGGGCACCATCCTTTTTCACAGTTTTTGTAATTTCCTACAGTCTGATACAATTATTATAACATTAAAACGAACATATTCAAGCATATATTCAGACACCGCTCTTTTCCTTCGTCCTGTGCCGGGCCGCAAGTTTCACCGCCTCATACCAGAAAACGGAAACCGCGGAAACCGCCACGGAAACGGCAAGCTGGCGTACCGTCAGCGGCTTCAGTTTCAGGAAGCTGCCTGCGGGCGAATAGAGGATCACCGCAGGCATGATGAGCATTCCCGCAAACGCCGCCTGCATCCCACGGTCTTTTAAAAGGCGAAACAGGGATCGGAATGCCGGTTCCGTGTCCGAACAGTTAACAAGCACCAGAAACAGGTTTGAAATCATGATGACCATCAGCCCCATGGAACGGGAAGCCGCCGCCTTTTCCGGGCTTCCTCCCATCCGGCAATAATAAACGGCAAAAGATGCCAGGGAAATCGCAAGCCCCTGAAGCACGCTTTTTACCAGCACATGGCGCGTCAGCAGCCGGCCGCATGACTCTCCCGGTTTCCGTTCCATAATCCCCTTCTCAGCAGGCTGGCGCTCCAGCACGATGGAACAGGTCGGATCGATAATCAGTTCCAGCAGCACGATATGGACGGGCAGCAGCATCTGGGCGTCCGGGGATGTTTTAAGAAGAGGCGGAAGGAGGGAGGTAAATATGATGGGCAGATGGATGGTGAGAATGTAACCGACGGCCCGGCGGATGTTATCATAGATACGCCGTCCGTCCCTGACGGTTTCCACGATCGTCGTAAAATTGTCGTCCATCAGAATCAGGTCGGCCGCTTCCCTCGATACTTCGCTTCCCCTCATCCCCATCGCGATTCCGATATCGGCGTACTTAAGGGCCGGGGCGTCGTTGACGCCGTCTCCCGTCATGGCCACCACCTCGCCGTTCTTTTTAAATGCCTTTACGATCCGCATTTTATGCTCCGGAATTACTCTTGAGAAAACGGACGATGTTTTCACCGCTTCACACAGCTCTTCCTCCGTCATCTGTGAAAGTTCATCCCCTGTGACGACAGCCCCGCTCTCAATTCCAATCTGTCCGGCCACCGAGGCCGCCGTCTCCCCGTTATCGCCTGTGATCATGACGACACGGATTCCGGCTTTCCGGCACACCTCAATATCATCCCGGATCCCCTCCCTCGGAGGATCGGAAAGACCGATCAGACCGCAGAGAGTAAGTTCCCAGCCCTCCGGTTCTTCAGGAATATCCTCTTCTCTCAGCGCCTCCCTGCCTGCCGCGGCTACCGCTATGACGCGGAGTCCCCCGGCGGCCATGGAGGCGCATTGTTTCAGGGCCTCCTCCTTCTTTCCACCGTCTTTATAGATGGCAATCACCTTCTCAGGTGAACCCTTCACCGCCGCCTCGAGACGGCCATGCCGCCGCCAAACGTGGCCCATGAGCTTTTTCCGGTTGTCAAAGGAGTATTCTTTCACAAGAGTCCCTTCAAACAGCTCTCTCTCGTTGATGCCGTTTTCCCGGCAGTATGCAAGCATCGCCTTCTCCATCGGATCATAGGCCTCTGGCTCGCATCCCATTCCCATGGACTTGAGGAGCTTTCTCCTGTCCCCCTCCACTGCCCAGGTTTCCTGTACGCTCATCTTATTCATCGTGAGCGTCCCCGTTTTGTCGCAGCAGAGGACGGTTACCGCCCCCAGCGTCTCCACGGACGGAAGGCGGCGCACAAGGGAATGCTTTTTCGCCAGCCTCCAGGCTCCCATGGAGAGAAACACCGTGAGCACCACCGGAAATTCCTCGGGAATCAGAGCCATGGCGAGCGTCACGCCCGACAGGACGCTCCGTGTTATCCTCTCCTGTATTCCGGTTCCTGGAAGATTCAGATAAGCAAAAACCACCGCCAGGAAAAACAGCACCGCCGCTATCACGGCACAGATCCGTACCAGCCCGGCTGTCTGACGCTGCAGCGGGGTCGGCTCCTCCGGCGCGGAGGCGACACCGAGGCCTATCTTTCCATATTCCGTGTTATTTCCCGTTTTTGTTACCCTTAAGACTGCGTTTCCCTGGGTGATGAGCGTCCCGGCATAGCAGAAGTTTCCGGCGCTGCCCGGGTTATCACTGCCCGGCGCCGTCTTCCAGACTCCTTCCGATTCACCGGTCAGCATGGATTCATCCACGCAGAAATCACTGCATGCAATAATTGCTGCGTCGGCCGGCACGCGGTCCCCCTCGCACAGGAAGAAGACGTCTCCCGGCACCAGTTCCTCGCCCTGAATGATCTGTTCCCTTTTATCCCGGAGCACTTTAACACGCGGCGCGTTCATCCGCTTCAGGGCGGCCAGCGTGCGGTCCGTTTTCCATTCCTGTATTACGTCAATCCCGACGACGCCCGTGATAAATACAAACATGACCGCCCCATCCCCCGGCTCTCCCAGGATGAAATATACAACCGCCGCGAAAAAGAGCAGGAGAAACATCGGTTCTTTCAAAATATGGACCGCTTTTTTTATAAATTTCCCTTTTCTTTCGGCTGTCAGCTCGTTTTTTCCAAATCGTTCCTGCAATACTGCAGCTTCGGCAGAGGTAAGCCCTGCCTGCTCTCTGTCTGTGTCTGCCATAGAAACCTCCTGATTCATGTGATATTGGTGAGTGCCCATCCCGATCGGATTCCTTTCCCATAGAATGAAAAAAGCACACCTGCGGAACATTCACTGTCCCGCAGATGTGCTGACGCACTATCTGCTGCCGCTCTAATGCGGCCCGGCATTGGTTTCAACCGCTGCCTGCTCTCTGTATCATATGCGGCAGGCATCGGGTTTGCTATGGTTTTTGTTAATTAACATTTCCGGCGAAAAATTCTCTGCGGCAATTTAGCGTTCCTGCGGCAGTTCGGACGCCAGCTCCTCATAACGGCTGAATTTAAGTCCCGCATATTTCCCAAGCACGGTTCTCAGACTGTCAATGGAAACCGGTTTTACCAGATGATCATTCATGCCAGCTTTTTTCGTCTTTATCACATCCTCCGAAAAGGCATCAGCGGTCAGCGCGATAATGGGCAGCTCGTCAATCCCCTCCAGCCCGGACTCCCGGATTCGCTCTGCAGCCTCATATCCGTTCATAACCGGCATCTGCACATCCATAAATACCATGTCGTAATAATAAGCCGGTTTTTCGAAAATCGCCTCCACCGCCTCCCGTCCATTATTCGCAAGCTCTACCTGCGTTCCGAGGAGGGTCAGCATCTCCCTTGCGATCTGCTGGTTCATCTCATTATCCTCCACCAGGAGAATCTTCATTCCATCCAGGTTATCGGAAATCCCGACTTCCGGCGCCTTGAGGCGGAGATCCCGGCTTCTGCTCTTTATCAGGTAAAAAGTCAGGGTAAAACGTGTTCCCTTTCCGTATTCGCTTTCAACCTTTATGTCACCACCCATCATTTTCACTGTATTCCAGACGATCGTCATTCCCAGTCCGGTGCCCGTTATCTTACTGATTCTGGAATCATCGGCCCGGCTGAATGGTTCGAAAATCCGTTCCAGATACTCTTTCTCCATGCCGATCCCGTTATCCTCAATGACGAGCCGGTACGTACCGGATGTTCCCTCCGACTCCAGTTCCCTGAGCGTAACTCTGATTTTCCCGCAGAACCCGGTGTATTTGGACGCATTGTCCAAAAGATTAATCAGAACCTGGCGCAGGCGCTGTTCATCTCCCCTCACCACCTTGTTGATTCCCTCCTGGATGTCTACCGTAAGCCTCTGCTCTTTCTTTTTCATTGAGGTCTGCACCATCAAAACCGCATCCCTCACCATATCAGTGAGATCAAAGTCTGCCTCGGCAAGCTCCACTTTTCCGCTTTCTATCTTATTCATGTCCAGGACTTCGTTAATCAGCCCCAACAGGTGGTTTCCCGAAATTTCAATCTTATTCAGATAATCTTCCAGCCTTTTTTTGTCATCCAGGTGTATTTTAGCCAGCGCAGTCATTCCGAGTATGGCATTCATCGGAGTCCTGATATCATGGCTCATCTTTGAAAGAAATTCACTTTTAGCCATGCTGGCTGCTTCGGCTTTCTCCAGCGCCTCGCTCATCAGCTCCCTGGAGCGGCGTTCCCTCTCCTGTTCGGCCTCCTGCTGCCGTTTCTCCTGCAGATATTCTTCATTGATATCCCTGAATACAAGAACGCACCAGCATTCATCCTCCGGAGCTTTAATTCTGGCGGAGGTGAATTCAACCATGTGCCATGTGCCGTCCGCCGTCTTTCTTCTGAGACGCCTGGATATCTGCTTTTTCCCTTCTCCAAACAGACGGAGCATCGCTTCCCTTGAAAAGTAGGCGCAAAATTCGGCAAAGTCGTCGGGATGCACGGTTATTGATGCGTATCTAAGGTTTTCGGCGCCAAATTCTCCGCGTTCCGGTATATCGGTCCACATCATGTCTTTCTGGCAGTTCACATAATAGTCGTCACTTAAGTTGGCGATAATACACTCATCAAAAACGGTAACCAGGCTCTCGGCATACAGTTGTTCAATCTTCTGATAATTATGTTTTTTCTCCATAGCCGAATTACCTCCTGCACAATTTTCCATTTTTTGAATATTACCTACATTATACCGGAAATTATAGAATATTTCCATTAAATAATCGCAATTTAATCGTGTTTTATCGCTTCCAGCGCCGGAATTCCCACTGCTTTCGACGCAGGGTAATAACCGGCTCCCACTCCGATGAAGACGGAGAACAAAACGGCAAACGCGGCCAGCCACCAGGGAATCACGGACAGGCCTCCGGCCGGACTCATCATATCGCCTCCCATATCTGAAAAAGCCGATGAAGATGCCCGGCCTGCCGCCAGGTTCATGATAATCGAAACCCCGTAGCTTAAAATAACGCCGGCCACCCCTCCCGCAAGGCCGATGCAGCCGGCCTCCAGAAGAAAAATTTTCCGGATATCCTTCACAAAACATCCCAAGGACTTCATCACCCCAATCTCTTTGGTCCGCTCGGAAATGGACATAATCATGGTGTTGGTGATGCCGAGGGCGGCGACAAACAGGGATACAGCGCCGATTCCGGCAAACATCATCTGCTTTTGTCTCGCCTCCCGCTCCATCGGTTTTCTGATGCTTTCCATGGAACTGGTCCGAAACCCCAGGGCCTTAATCTGTTTTTCCACCCCGGCCACATCTTTAATGTCTTTTACCTTGACCATGGCGCTTGAATAGCCCTTCTTTCTCTTCACCTTCTTTCCGCTCAGCCTGGCCTGCTGATCCAGCAGATCCTGCAAATCGCCCAGGCTCATGATAAGGCCCATGGAAGTTTCCATCCCTTTGCCATAGTCTTCCTTCATTATTCCGGCCGTCTCAAACTTTTTTGTTACCTTTTTATCGTCCTCGCCGCCGTCTGAAAACTCCGCGGTTATTTCCGCCTTCATCGGTTCAAAATAGGGTGCCGGTTTAACCGGCATTCCATTTGCGTCAAATTCGCCGCCGTACATGTCAATCGTGTTTCTTCCCTCCGGCCGCTTCGTATCCTCAAAATTGTAAGCAAAATCCTGGCCTGCAAAGATTTTTCCCGGTTTCCACTGTTCAAAACTCCCTTCGGTCAGCTTATATCCCATCGTTTCCGCCGCTTTAATATCAATGCCGACGATTTCGGCGTAGGTGGTGCGGTACCGGTTATTTTTGCCCGCATAGAGTGTTACCGTGACATTCTGGGCCGTGAGCTTGGGGGAAACGGCCTCCACCCCCTTTATCTGCTTCATCTTGCCGATTGCCTGGGTATTGATTCCGGAACCGTTTGCATTTTTTCCGGTCGGATAGACCGTGATGATGGTCAGATCTCCCATCTGGGCCAATGCGCTCTCCTGCGCCTGCTTCATCCCGATTCCGATTGATATCATAATGACGACGGAACAGCAGCCTATGATGACTCCCAGCACGGTCAGCATGGTCCTGGCCTTGTGGCGGCTCAGGTTCTGCAAGCAGACCGTAATCAGATCCTTTATTCTCATTGCTTTGACTCATCCTCCTCTTCTGCCTCTTCCCCCGGCTCATCACCAAAGAAGTCTTTTTCCCAGTCCTCGTCCGTATCTTTTTCCTCCTCTTCTTTTCCCGCCCTTTTCTTTCCGGCTTTCACTGCGGCTGCAATGATGATAAGCAGAGCCGTCCCCGCCGCTGCCAGAGGGATGATCGGCAGGCCTTTTCTTTCTTCCGGCTCCTCCGGGAAAGCGTCGGCCGTCTGTTCCTGCGCCTCGGCAACGGTGACATTTAATGGCACTTCTTCCGTTTTCACCTGCATCGCTTCATCCTCATAGGTCACGATGATCTTTCCCTCAAATGCTCCCTGGTTCTGCGGCGTCACCACAAAATCGATGGTTCCGCTCTTCCCCGCCTCAAAATTTCCGAGAGTCAGATCTTTTTCCAGGGCGTTTATGTCGCCCACCAGTTTTGCCTCCACGTTGAAGACCTGGCCCCTGCCCTTATTGACGTACGGAATGGAGATTGTGGCCTCCTCATTCTGACGGAAGTTTTCCGAGTAAACGGGTGTTTTCAGTTCAAAACGGTCGGGCTGATAGACCGGGATTGCGATCGTCTCCGTGGATGTCGCCTGTTTTCTCTCCTTGCCGTCCACATATTCGTACTTGAATGTGATGGTGATCTTAGGCGACTGGAGTTTTGACTGGAACAGCGCCTGCACTTTTACGGTCTGTTTACTCGTCTCTCCGGCTCCCAGCTTCGGTATGTACACGGTGTTGGAGGAAGAATTGATGGAAATTCCTTCCCCCGTCTCCAGGGATACGACCACATTCTCGGCAGCGGCCTGGCCGCTTGTGTTGGCCATCTCCATTTCCAGATCAAAGACCTGGCCCGCGTTGACTTTTTCACCGTACGAATAATTACGGATTATGATATTCGGGGTGGGGATATTCATTTTTCCGCCCTTTCCTTCCGTCGGTATCACGAGCTTTTCGGAAATGCTGCCCTGCGTGGCTCCCTTATCTGAATCATAATCAAACTTGAGGGTCAGCCCCAACAGCTGGGAGGCGGCTCCGTTTAACTCGCTTCCCGCCTGGAGGCGCACCGGAACCTCGATCGCCGCCCCCGCCTTCAACTCTCCAAGCTGTTTTGTATCGGTCTCATCCAGCAGGAAAATCTGGTCGTTCGGTTCCATCACTGCGGAGAGATTACGGATGTCCTTATCTTTGCTGGTGTTTTCAAGTCTTATCACCACATTGAACGCTTCCCCGGCTTTTATGGGTCCTGCCGCCCCAATGCGGCTGATCCCGATCACCGGCTGGCCGGATATCCCGCCGCGGACCGGTATCTGTACTTTCTGGGAGAGCGAACCGTTCGTCAGATTGCCCCCTGAGTAATAATTGTATTTCATCTCCACATCGAGCGACTGGGACGGGCCCGGAAGTTCCTGGCCTGCCGTCATCTTCACAGTGATTTTTTTCTTTTGTTTCGTCCCAATGTAATTAACTATCTGGGAGCTGGTATCATCTGTAATAAAAAGAGAATTTCCAGGCGTCACACTGACCACCATATCCTGGATGTCGGAATCTCCGCTGGTGTTTTCAAGCTCCAGTTCCAGTGAAAACGGTTCTCCCGGCCCGATGGAGGTCTGCGGGCTGATTCGCTTAACCCGGATGACCGGCTGCCCCGTCGTCTCGGAGTCGCCGGTGCCGCCCTCATATTCCTCGCACTCGCTGATCTCGGCTTCCACGGTCTCCGATGGAATGCCCGATTTTTTATAGTTCACCTTCAAACGGAGTGTATTTCCCTTTCCCGAATAGGTGGTTTTCGGAATGGTTACCGTGAACTCCAGCGGTTCGTCACGCTCCGAGGTTACTTTTACCTTCGCCGCTCCGGCATTTCTGAAACTGTCGGACAGCTTGGAGACGGAAACGCCGTTCTTTCCTACTTCCTCTGTCGTAAGTCCGTCCGCTATGACCGAGACAACCAGCTTGACCTGCTTTCCTTTTCTGATATTGCTCACCGAGGTCTTATTGCTCCCAGCTGTATATACTTCGTATCCGTCCACCGTCAAATTGCCGGATTCCTCACCGCCCTCGCTTCCCGAGGGCCCTTTCTCCCTGCCGCCCTGCGGCGTGTTTCCCACTGCCGTACCTCCTGCCGATGTACTTGCTGATGTACTTCCTGCGTCCACACCTCCTGCCGCTGCCTCTGCCGCCGCGGGAGCGGATAATTCCTCCGCCCTCACCGGGCCGCATGTCCCGAGCGCTATTATCAGGCTCAGAATCCATGTTGCCGTCCGTTTTGCCGCCAATTTACCCTTCATCTCTATCTTTTCCTTTCATCTCCGATTATATTTCCGTCTACCAGTGTCACAATCCGGTCTGCGTACCGCGACATGCCCGGATCGTGGGTGACCAGTATAATAGTCTGCTCGTATTTCCTGGCAAATCCCGTTATCATCTTCATAATGTCCGCCGTTGTCCTTGAATCCAGGTTTCCCGTCGGTTCATCGGCAAAAACAACCTGGGGCCTTGTCACAAAAGCCCTGGCGATTCCGGCCCTCTGCTGCTGTCCTCCCGACATCTGTCCGGGATAGTGATGCAGCCTGTGTGAAAGGCCGACCTTCCTCAAGAGTCCTTCCGCTATTTTTTCCCTCTTGTCTTTCTCCATCCCCCGAAACATCAGGGGCATGGCCGTGTTCTCAATAGCCGTCATGGAAGGTAGAAGGTTATAGGACTGAAAGATAAACCCGATATATTTCTGTCTGAAGGCCGCAAGTTCCTCCTCGCTCATTCTGGACACACATTGTCCCTGGATCAGTACCTCCCCTCTGGTCGGTTTTTCCATTCCCGCCAGCTGGTTCAGCAGCGTGCTCTTTCCCGAACCCGAGGTGCCGAAGATACAGCAGATTTCTCCTTTATAGATGGTCAGATTAATTCTGTTTAAGGCAACCACTTCCTCGTCACCCATTCTGTATACTTTTCTGACGTTTTTTACCTGTATTGCCGGTTCTCTTCTCTCCATTATTTTCCTCCCGTTGTTATAGCGGAATCTTACAGGATAAAAACTCAAAAAATATACCATATAAATCTGAAGAAATCTTAAGACGTTCCCGCAAAACGACGCAAAGCGCGCTTCATGGACTTTTCATTGCCGCTCAGCAAAAAGAGGAAGCGGCCGCCTGCTGATGCAGACTGCCTCTTCCTCTTTTCACTTTAATTACTCTCTTGCTACCTCAAACTTCTGCGCTCCGAACGCTCCAGGCGCTATTTCGTATTTGTCGAATACGATCACCGGATTGCCGCTCCGGCCAATATAAAACTTTGTCGTTTCATCGACCGTACTGAATCCGTCTATCCCATTGCTTCCATCCCAATATGCGAGATCCGGGTTTTGGGCCATGCGTTCTTTCATCTGTGTGTGAATGCTCTCATTGGCCCTGTTCACATAATCCGGGCCCAATAAATCCTTCAACGTAATCTTTTTCCCGTTCTTCAAATCCAGATTATAGTAATAGCGGATTCCGTATGCGGAGGTCCAGTTCTCATTCGCTGTCACCTCCAGGGAAAGGATATCCTCCGTCTCATATTTCACCTCATAACCCGCATCCACTTTAATTCCTTTTTCTGCAAATTCCGCTTCGGTGCCTCCCGTAGCCAGGAATGCCTCTTTATACTCTGCAATCCTCTTTTCGGCGCCGGCCTTATATTCTTCCATAATCTTTTCAATTTCACGGTTCACATCAGCGGCGAGGCGTTCGGAGGTCTCATTGCCCGATTCTTCCTGAATCTCTGGGATTTCCACATGAATCTCTTTCTCCCCGTCGGCCGTGTCATAATTTCTGAACGTCAGCACTTTGGAGACGGCGCCGATAATGGGAAGCTGCTTTGCCGTCGCGGCAAACGCCTCGCTCGTGTTCCAGCGCTTTCCGTACGGCCTGGTCAAGTTCTTCGAGAATTTCCATCGACTCATAAATTTTCTTCGTTCTTCCTATATCCTGTTCCAGTTTTCTCCGCCTCATCTGATTTTCTCCGGCAGCTCCTGTATCCGACGGTACATATCCCAGTCATACGGTTCCAGCTCCGGTTCACTCTCCTGCATCCTGTACACCTGTTCCAGTTCGAAGGCGACTTCCTTTCTCATATATCCGTAACATTCGTTGAGCAATACCCTGAAAAACCATGTCTTCATATCCTCCGGATTCCTGATGGCCATATAATTCTCCAGCGCTTTTACAATGGCATTCTGGAGAATATCCATTGCATCTTCTCGGTCTCCCGTCTGGCCGACGGCAAACCGGTAAAGCCGCTCCTGATTTTCCGTGATGTAGGTAACAAGCTCCCTGCGTACATCATCACACATGTTTATCACCTCTCTTAGTCTCTTTCTTTTCTGTCCTGTTATTTAGATGAACGATACTCTTCAAAAGTTTGAGAAACGAAAAAAAGTTTTCCTATGATTTTAAAAAATCAGAATTCCCGATCCGAGGTAACCGCTGATCAGAAATCCTGATTTCAATGTGAATTTTGTTATTCCCCGTCCTGCCCGCCACAGCAGACGACGGTCCTGTTTCTTCCGCTGCTTTTCTCCGAATACAACCTGGCATCGGCCAGCCGTATCAGCTCCTTCGCATCCTTTGCTTCCCCATTATACTAAATAACCTGGTCCCCTGCAAACGGTATCATCATGATTTGAAAATATTTCCTGTCTTATCAGTAAACCTGTGGACAGTAAAGGTGTACGGAATCTCCCGAGCGAATTAATACGTTTCCCGGAGGGATCTCAATGGACTGATAGAGAAACGGCTCCTCCGAGAAATTGGCCGCTACCTCCAAATCTTTGCCAAACTCGGTTCTTTGGACCTTTCCGTCTTCGGACAGATACTCGAAATCCGTCATCTCCTCACGCGCCGCCTTCCCGGCAAATTCCGACCAGACTTTGACATGGGCCGTGATAGTCTCTTTCTCCCTGTCCCAGGTTTCTCGGTCCAGATGATAGAGCGGCGGCACATGATAGAGAATTTCCCTCATCATCCTGGCCGTCTCCTCCCCCTCGATCTTTAAGGTGGACCAATCCCAATGGTAGGTTGTAATCACCGAATTGTTGTAGACGAGCCGGTACAGAGGGACGTCGAAGGAGATATCCGTGAAAATGTGGCTCCACTCCTCTTTTAATGGGATTTTCTTGCCAAAATGCTCCGGGACGCCTCCGGAAGCGCTGTAATATTTTCCAATGTAATACTTGCTCTCCTTATTTTTCTTCATATCCTGATCACGCCAGGAAAAGGAGGGGAGTTCGATTCCGTGGGCGAAGGCAATATGCTGCACCGCATAGTCGTTACCCCCCTCGGAACCAACCACCATGCCCAGCTCTTCCCCTATATAATCAAGACGTTCCATCCTGGCCGCCGTATCCTGTTCCATTGTCGTCCGGCGGGACGGCGTATAGTCGTCGTAGAGTTCTCCGGCCGCATCACAATCCACAAACCATGAGTTAAACGGGACTCCGGTGCCCAGAATCCATGAGGTTCTGTCCTTGACGGACGGCAGAGCCAACATAGGATTCAGCTTTCTTCCCACCTCATTAAATCCCGCCACTTTCTCACCGCCCCTGTTTTCGATCGCAGCCTCTTCGTAAAGCGTGTGGTCTTTAAATGCCGCCGTATTCCATTCTTCCTTTCCCGGCTCATGGATGGAATGATAGGAATCATACGGCCCGATCAGATATCCCGCATCCGCCGCTGCCTGAACCAGTTTTGGATTCCTCCAGGCATTTTCCCAGTTGTCAAGTCCAATCCAGGCCTTATCAATACCGCCTGCCTTCATTTCTTCTATTAGTCCGGCGCTGCCCTTTGTTCCCCAGTTTTCCGGTTCCGTTATGAATACTCCCGGCAGATTCGCATACAGGGCCGCCTTATTGAGTGCGATCCGTTCCGGTTCATTGAGTTCTTTTGCCCCGGGGAGCCCCTTGGCGTTTTTCACCGGCTCCGGCAGTCTTCCCCGGTCATAAAAGTCACGGCCTGCGACCGCCTCCGTGATTCCACGGCAGATTACATTCTGCTGGTACCGGCTCACATAGTCCTGGGAGCGGATTTCATTCAACACGTTTCCAAACTCACTGCCCGTTTCCTGACTTTTCACATATTCGGCCACATACGCCATTGCCGGTTCTCCGGCCGCACTGCGAAACGCCGTCCAGTTGATGTCTTCCGGCTCAACCGCCCTGCTGCACCAGAGATAAAAATGGGGCGCGCCGTACAGTTTCTGAACCTCCTGGTTCCGTCCGGCCTTTTGTTCCAGGGTGGTAAAACGTCCCGTCTCCTTCAGGTAATCTTTATAGACGCCTGCAATCCGGACCGGCTCATTGTCCGTCACATAGATTCTGAACCCTTTGGACTTGTTGGGAGCGATCTCCGGATAGCTGTGGCGCAGTTCCACTTCCAGCCCGTCCGGGTCTTCAAAATGCAGTTCCGTCCGGTAGGGATCTTCCATGATATAGACCAGCGCCTTATCCCCCTGGGAAACCGCAAAAAACGGCATGGACAGGCTCTCCATCACGGTAAAATCCATGTCCGTCAGATATTTGGCCCATCCCTCATCCTTTCCCGGCACTCTTTTCCCCTCTCCCATCGGAAGATAGAAATAATCCCCCCTTGCAGCCGGCCAGTTTACGGTATTATCCTTTCCTGAATCTGAGATAAATGTAACCGCCAGATGATCCGTTTCCGGTGTGACCGTTACTCTCATATTCTGCTGCGGATAGAACCATTCCGTCCCATCCTCACTCTCCTTCAACGCCTCCACCTCTTTTTGTTCTCCCGGCAGGGAAGCTTCCAGCTTTTCTTCCCCGTCAAACAAAGTCAGTGCAAAGGTCTCCGGCTCCACCTTAAAGCGCACCGGCCGGCCGCTTCCTGCTTCTGCCGCCTCTTCGGCGTTTTCTCTGCTTTCTCTGACTCCGTTTTCTTTTATATTGCTTCCCGTTGCTCCGTTTCCGGCACAGCCGGTTATGAGAAGGGCGGATGCCAGCACCGCACTCATTATGTTCTTCTGCAATTGATTGTCCTCCTTTTGCGTGGTGAGGAAAGTATAGCAGAGCGGTGTGACAGGGATGTGACAGCGGTATCACATCAAAAAAAGAATCCCGTCTGCGGGATTCTTTCACCTAAAATGTAATAACAAATTCAATTTTTCCTTTTTCCGTCCGGCAGGTACACTCATAACCGTACTTCTCCGCGATAGAACGGACCATCGAAAGTCCCAGTCCGGTTCCCGACATGTTTTTGTCTCTCGACTCCTCCCCCACATAAAAGGGTTCCCAGAGCTGCTCCGGATCGTCAAATTCCTGTTCTGTTTCATTGGACACGGAGAACATGAGGGAGCCGTTTTTTTCCAGCAGCCTTACCTCAACGAAAGTTCCCGAGGCGTATTTTACGGCATTGGTAAGCAGGTTTTCAATCATGCAGCCGATCGCTCCCCGGTCGCCCTTTATTATAGTACATCCCTCTTTAGAGGTTTTGACCGTCAACCCCCTGTTCCGGAGTTCGATGGCGAGTCCTTCCAGCTGTTCTTCCATAAGGCTCCCCACATCGACGGTCTCCGACTCCTTCCCGCCGGATTTGAGACGCGACAGGTACAGAAGTTTTTCTATGATGTCTTCCATTCTCTCATTCTGCCTGATAATCGTGTCCAGAAATGTTCCGTCGTCCATCCCGTCCCTGATTCCGGAGGAGTATGCTTTGATCAATGCAACCGGTGTTTTCAGGTCATGGGAGACGTTGTTCAGGAGACTTTCCATCTGGCGGTTCTTTTCCTCCAGCCCCCTCAGGTTCTCACGGATTGCGCCGCTCATCTGGTTCATGCTCTCCGCCACGGTTTCGAGTTCATCCCCGGTGTGTATTTCTATCTTTCCATAATTTTGTCCGGCTATCTCCTCCGCAAACTTCTCCATCCCGGCAAGGGGAATTGTGATCCTCCGTACGAGATAGGCACATAAAAGAATGATGATGATCAGGGCGCCGCCAAAGATAATCATTGTACAGACGTTAATCAAGGCTATCATTTCTTCCATATCGGGAATTATAATGGCAATTCCGGCCAGACGTCCTCCCAGCTCCACATACTCTACCGCCAGACTGTAATTCATCCGTTCCTGCCGGTATATCCGCATAAAGCGTCCTTCCCTCAGGGTTCTTACATAGTCCTGATCCCAGAGCCAGTATCTGGCAAGGCCAAGGCCCTTTTCAAGAAATGCGGATTTCAGTTCCTCGTTTACCTCATTGATATCGCCGGAGGTATCCGCAACCGCGATCACGGCGTCATACGTTTCTTCCAATGATGCAATGGTCTCCTCCGTCTCTTCCTTTCCGTCCAGCAGCTCGTCTGCAATCTGCTCCAGCAGTACTTTTTTCTGATGGATGTAATACCGGTTTGCGAACCGGCTGTTCACCGCCACCGAAATTCCGATTACGGCCAGCAGAATCAGGGAAATACTGAATAAAAACTTTTTGGCAAGCTTAGTCATGCGGCTCCTCCAGTGAGTATCCGAGGCCGACATGGGTCGTGATAAAGCCCTCCCCTATCTTGCTTCTGAGTCTCCTGATATGGGTATCGACGGTCCTGTCGTCTCCGTCGTAATCCATTCCCCAAACCTGTTCAAGCAGCTTTTCCCGGGATAATATGATTTTCCGGTTTGTCATCAGGTAACGGAGCAGTTCATATTCCTTCTTTGTCAGTTTCAGTATCTCACCGTCCAGCGACACCGTCATATTTTCCTGGTTCAGTGAGAGCTGTCCGCACCGGAGCACGCTTTCCAGGCCGCACAGTTTTTTAATCCTCAGCATCAGGATCCGCGGATCAAAGGGCTTGTGTATATATTCGTCGGCCCCTCCGCTGAGTCCCGCGATCTCATCCTCGGATCCGCTCTTTGCAGTCAGCATCAGCACCTTTACCGGTATTCCGTAGTTCCGCAGCTCCCGGCACACGTCAATGCCGCTCATCCTCGGCATCATCCAGTCCAGGACAGCCAGATCCATCCTGTGTTCCATCAGGTAACCGAGCGCCGCTTTTCCATCTGAAACCGCAGTCACATCATAGCCTTCCTTTTTCAGGTACATCGTAAGAATCTTCTGCATATCCGGATCGTCTTCCGCTATCAGTATCCTCATTTACCATAAGTCTCCTCACTCTCTCAATTTTCCGGCCTCCGCCGGGTACACCGACAGCATAGCAAAGCAATGTGACATCCGTGTTACAGCCTAAGAACGGCCTCCGCGTCCCACATATTCTTCAAACCCGGCGACAGGCATCGGCTTTGCAAAAATATATCCCTGTATCATATCGCAGCCCGCTCTGGTAAGAAATTCCACCATGTCTTCCGACTCGACTCCTTCGGCCACCACCGTCATTCCCAGGCCCTTGGCCAGGCCGATAACCGCCTTTACAACATCGGTACCCCTCGGCCCGTTCTCTCCGACGAAAAATCCCCGGTCCATTTTCAGGCTGTCCATCGGTACTTCTTTTAATACATTCAGCGAAGAATATCCGCTTCCGAAATCATCCATGGAACAGTGGAATCCCGCCCTGTGTATCTCTTCTATGGCGCCCTTGATACGTCCCAGGTCTTCAAACACCATGGCCTCCGTAAGCTCAATTTCGAGAAATTTTGCCGGTACGCCGTAACGTTCCCGGATTTCAATATAAGGTTTCAGAAAATCGGGATCTTCCAGGTGTCTTCTGGAAAGATTGACCGAGATGGGAATCAGTTCCCGTCCCTCGTCCGTCCACCTGCGCAGCAGCGCACATGTCTGTTCGAAGACATATTGATCGATTTTTATGATAAAGCCGTTCCTCTCAAACAGAGGGATGAACTCTCCGGGCGGCACGATTCCCCTTCCGGGAACGTTCCAGCGCACAAGCGCCTCGGCTCCGGCCGTCTTTCTTGTCGTCAGGCTGACTTTGGGCTGGAAATAAACCTGGAACTCCCCGTTTTTCATGGCGATCTCCATCGTATTTTCCATCTCTATCTCCTGATGCAGCCTCTGACGCTCCATATCCGTATAGAACATGCAGTTCAGAAGATGATCGCCCGCCTCCCTGCTTCCCTTCCGCGCCACATTGGCCCGGTCGCGTATCGTTATGACGTCCTCGGAACGGTTGGTAACCAGGTAAACTCCGCAGTTGATCTGAAGATAATATGGAATCAGCTGTCCTTCATTAAACGCATTGATTTCATCCACGATATGTTTCATCCGTTTGCGTATCTCTTCCTGCTCCGTCTCCCTGATGACGAGGTTAAAGATATCCGACTCAATACGCGATACACACTCACCCGTTTTAAGCTGGGAGGAGAGCACGTCGTGGACATGCTTCAGCACCCTGTTTCCGTCATCTTTACCGTAGGAATCATTAATCAGTTTAAACCGCCGGATGTCCAGTGTGATAAATGCAAACGCCTGACCGCCCCTCTTAATCCGGTTCACTTCTTTTTCAAAACGCAGGGCCGTGAAACCTCCCGTAACAGGATCTACCTGGGTGATTTCCGACACCTCGCGCCGCTTTGTCCAGAGTATGTAAAGAATCAGCGCCAGAAAAAGGGAAACGATGCAGATACTGTTACCGAGGGCAAAGTATTTGAGCTGGTTGATGCGGCTCATATAGACGTTCGGAGACACGAGCGATAAGAGGTACCAGTCTCCCTCGGCCAACGGCACATAATGCATCATTCGTTTTTCCCCGGAAACAGTAAATTCAAACGCTCCGCTCTTCTTCCCCAGCATGTCCGCCCTGACGCGGCTCAGCTCTTCCCTGTTATATTCCGCGTTCATGGATTCCAGTGTTTCAAAGTAATTTTTTCCGTCTACCACCACATTGGCGTTGCTGGAATGCAGGATAAAATCACCGGTCATTGTGACAATGTGTGAGTATCCATATCCCTTAAACGTATCCGTATCCAGAAGAAGCACCATTGTCTCCGTAGGAACCCAGCCCGCCACGGCGCCCACCAGTTCTTCTTCCATGTAAAACGGAACGGCATACAAAGCGCCCTGTCTCTCGTCGTAAACCGAAGTAAGCTCCGAGCTGACACCGGATTTTCCGTTCAGAGCATTCCTGATTACGGCAAAACTACTGACATTCCTTATGTCCTCTATATAGTTGTCATAAAGCGTCCCTTCCATATCCACGTATCCAATCCAGTCAAATGGACTCTTTTCCGTCAGTAGATGGAAGTATTCGCCGTTCTCCTCCGGATCCTTGTCAAATGCCGTCAGGGTGATGCTGACATTCTGGAGAATATCGAGTTCATTCCGGATCCCCGAGTCCACCTTGTTCGTGGTCTGCTGCGATAATTCCGACAGATAACGTCTCGCTTCCGCCGATATGACCCGGTTACTCTGTGATACTAAAAGCATACATAAAAGTCCCACTGCAACCGTTGCCGCCAGCAAAGCGGCATACAGCCGGTACATTCTGTTTTTGATTTTCCTGTCACGCTCTTTCATTCCCAATTCCCGTCTTCTATCTGTATTTTTTAAGCTTCACCGTACACTCAAGTTTTTCGGCGCTCTGTTAATCATTATATCATCATATTTTGGGCAATTCAACGGATGTTACCGGCAACCTGCAAGAAACACAAGAACAAAAAATAGACCAACTCCTATGTTATTGAAGTAAAAGGGAATTAATAGGACAGAAGATGCCCTTAAAGAGAGAAAAATAATATAATGGCTTTTCACCCAGTCAGTTTATAGACGCGATTATAAAAGATTAAATGGTAAAAGATATAATTAGAGAAGGATGAGTATTTATGCGGATGTCATGCAAATCGGACTATTAATTTGTGCAATGCTCATGGATATTGGTAAAATAGCGTTAGGTGAATCTGAATTTACAGTTTTCGTTACTGCTCTGTTGTGAAACCGATAGAGCGTTCGGTTCTTATCCGAAAGCTCAAGGTTTCCAATCTCTTTATGCCCATTGCGTCAAACCGCGGAATAGTCTGGTTTTGCATGCTCCTTATGTAATAGGCACATGGAATACTTAAATGCCTATTACATTAAGGAGCATATATTACACTACATCCCGGGTTCACCGGAATTTAAACTGCTTACCTATAATCGTAAAAGCCATGGCCAGTCTTTTTACCGTATCGGCCTTCCCTGTACAGTTTTTCGATCATGTCATATCCTTCAGACCTGACGCTGTTTTCTTCCAGTCGACGCTTCAGAACATGATATCGGACATCGATTCCACTGAGGTCGTCCAATTCAAACGGGCCCATCGGGTGACCCAGCCCAAGTTTTACAGCCGTATCCAGATCTTCCGTGGAGCAGACACCAGAATTAACCAGACGATATGCTTCTTCCTTGATTACCTTCAGAATATTATTGACGATAAAGCCATCCTCCTCTTTTTGTACCAGAACCGGTGTCTTATCTACCGCACGGCAGAAGTCCATAGCCTTTTCTACTGTAGCATCTGAAACATGCTCCCCCCTTACGACCTCGACCAATTTCATCACGAGTACCGGGGCAAAAAAATGTAAATTGGTCAGCCGTTCCGGATTTCTGACAACGTCCTTGAATAACGAAGAGACCATGTAGCTTGAATTGGTCCCAATTATCGCATCCGTTGGAGCTAACTTGCTTATCTGCTGCAATACCGTTGTCTTTGCCTCACGATCCTCAATGATAGATTCAATGATAATGTCGGCATTTTTTACTGCGGTCTTTAGATCATCCGTCACCAAAAATCGTGATTTGATGATGTCAACCTGTTCGGGTGTCATTCTGCCCTTGGTAATCCGTCCCGCCAGATACTCTTCTTCCCACTTCAGAAGATTTTTCCGCACAGCCGGCACGCTCTCACAGATCGTGGTCATATAGCCATGAATGGCTGCGTTTAAACCAATCTGCCGGCCCATAGTGCCGCCGCCGACAACGGCGCATTTTTTATTCTCGCTCATAAGATCTTTCTTTATCCTCCCTGACAAAAAGGCAGCTGCTGAATGAGATGCCCAACTACGCCGGAACTTCATTATTCATTTTAACCCAGTACACCTCTCACCGAAAATTCTCCGATCTGTTCCGAAGTATAGCCTAGCTCCTGCAGAATTACCTCGTTGCTGGCGCCGTACATAACCGGTTCACCCACAGGAAATGCGCCGCCTTCACCGAAACGCACCGGACAGGAAGGGAGGATGCGTTCCGCCCCATTGGTGCAATGATATCTCTGCAGATAGTCATTGGCCCAAGCCTGCTCGTCTGCCAGAACATCACGGAAATGATTCAGCCTGCCGCAGACAATATCCAGTTTGGCGAAAAGGTTTATCCATTCCGTGGACGTTTTTTTCAGGAATTTCTCCTCAAAGAGCGGCACGACGTCCGCCGCCTTTTCCATGCTGCGGTCCAGAGACGTAACTCCCATATTTTCCATTTCCTTATGCACGTCCAGCGCGTCAAAGAATTTATAAGCATAGCGTTCAAATTCAAATATGGTGCAGCGGATCCATTCACCGTCCGCACAGCGATAGACCAGATTCATTGGTATTCCCATGTTGCGAATCTCCGGGAAACGGTGTTCATATGGTTTCTCAGCCATAACGATACCGCCGCCGAATGCCCATATCCCGGCATTGAACAGGGATGTAGTGACAAATTCCCCCTGGCCAGTCCTTTCTCTTTTGTATAAAGCCGCCATGACCGCTCCGAATAGTGTGGTTCCCGCAATGGTATCGCCCATCCCATATCGGCTGTTGACAGGATAACTTTCTGGCTCGCCGATCGTCATGTCTGCGCTGAAACCCGAGCGGGACCAGAACGCAATGTTGTCAAAGCCGGGGGCATTGCAGTCCGGCCCATTATAGCCATATCCGGTCAACGTCGCATAAATCAAACGGGGGTAGCACTCCTTTATAGAATCGTAATCCACTCCGAGCTTCATCAGTGAATTCTGACGGGTATTTGTTATCAAAATGTCGGCTTCCTTTAGCAGTTCGAAAAAGATTTCCTTGCCTTCCTCTGTTTTGAGATTCAAACTGAGCGATTCTTTGCCAATATTGAAAAGATCGAATAAAGGATTTTCATCCCAGTCTGTCTGTGTATTGCTGGCCGAAGTTTTCCGCCAGGCATCGCCGCCTCTTCCTTCTATCTTAATGACCCTGGCCCCCATATCTGCCAGCATCCTGCCGACAACCGGTCCAGCGACATAGTTTGCCAATTCTATGACTGTAATTCCTTCCATTGGTTTGTTCATTGCACTCTGACCTCTCACAATATGATTCGCATTTCCTATATAATTCTTACTACAGCGGCAATTGCCTGGCCACCGGTGGCTCCGCAGATTACCAGTCCCCACTTCCTGCCGGCTTCTCTCATGCTGCAAATAAGCCGCTCCAAAAGAATTACGCCAGCCGCCCCCCATGGATTGCCAGTTGCCAATGCACCTCCATGAACATTCAATTTCTTTTTCATATCCGCCTTTGAAATTCCGAGACTTTGTGCCGTCGCAAGAACCTGTGCTGCCGTTATTTCATTCACCTCAATAAAATCTACATCTTCTATCGATTTCCCAGCTTTATTAAGTGCATTTTTCGCCGCAGCGGTTCCCAGGAGACCTTCCCCTGACGGATCGCCGGCAGAAGTCCCGATTGACACAATTTCCGCAATCGGCTTCAGGTTATTCTCATCCAACGCAGCTTTGCTCATCAGCAAACATGCTGCAGCAGCGTCTGCAGGCAGGGCTTTCATCTCTGTTCTGTCACGAATTTCATCCTGCGTTATATCCAATACCGTTTTCTTAAGCTTTACCTTTATTGGAGTAACGCGCTCTTTCAGGGACGACTCCGCTGCTTTTCTTTGGCTCAACTGAACAAATTCCTTTTGTTCCTCTTCGGTGATTGCATATTTTTCACTTATTGTTTTATTAATCGCGTCAAGGGTGACAGTTCCATACTTTTCCCTTGGCAGACCGCCGGTAATCATTGCCTCAATTGGATGCATTACAATTTTATCCGGGGTGAATTCATACCGTGCGTTCAAAATTTCATAAGGGATCTGGGACATGCTTTCCGTTCCGCCGGCAAGAATGATACTTGCATTTCCCGACTTTATTTTCGCGTACCCATTCATGATAGCCTGCATTCCAGAAGCGTCCTGCCTCTGTACTGTATAAGCCGGCGTTTTTTCCGGAAGATCCGCAGCCAGAGTGACATACCTGCCCAGATTGGAGTGCGTACTGGTCTGTTTGGCATTGCCAACGATTACCTCGCTGATTTCATCTGAAGAAAGCCCTGTTTCTGACAATACAGCGCGTATCGCTTCGACAGCGAGCGCTTCCGCAGTGAATGTTTTTAAGTTTCCATCAAGTTTACCGATTGGTGTACGGGCAAATCCACCCACAAATACATTTTCCATGGTTTTCTCCTAACATTTTTCGATAATCGCTGCGACACCGACACCGCCGGCACAGCACATGGTTATCATTCCATATCTTGCTGTCTCTCTTCGCTGCATTTCATACATACACTTGACAGTCAATGCCGCTCCTGTATTGCCCAGAGCATGGCCATGGGCAATGGCCCCTCCGTTGGGATTGATTTTTGAAAGCAGCGCTTCTTCAGAAATACCAAGTTTTTCCCATTCCTTTATAACGGCAATCGATTGTGCGGCAAAAGCTTCATTTAATTCGATAATGTCAAGATCATGCAGTGTGAGTCCGGCGCGCTTCATCGCAAGTATGGAGGATTCTACGGGTCCAAGTCCCATAATTGTCGGATCACACCCGCTGCTTCCCACCGATATTATCTTTGCCATTGGTTTATAGCCAAATTCTTTCACTTTATCTTCAGACATAACCAGCACAGCGGAGGCTCCGTCATTACGTCCGGAAGAATTTCCCGCTGTCACAGTACCTTCTTTCTTAAACGCTGGCTTTAATGCCGCCAGTTTTTCCATGGAGGAAAGGAAAGGGTGTTCATCTGTACTAAAGAGTGTCTTATGCCCATTATCAATCACAGGAACAGGCACAATCTGTTCCTTAAACCGCCCTTCCTCCATAGCATGATGCATTTTAAGCTGACTGTTCATAGCAAAAACGTCCTGCTGTTCACGTGTGATGTGATATAATTCAGCAAGTTTTTCTGCCGTCATCCCCATTGGCCAGACACCATATTTTTCAATAGGAACAGCTCCCGGCCCGCCGGCGATAAGCGAATCTTCAATTGAAAAATCACCGTTTTTCAGACCTTCCTTTGCGTTCCTCATATAATAGACCGATTGGCTCATGTTTTCGACACCGCCTGCAACAATCGTATCCGCTTCACCGGTTTCAATCATCTCAAATGCATCAATAATTGCCTGTAATCCTGAGCCGCATTGCCTGTTTACTGTATAAGCAGGAACCTTCTCCGGAATCCCGGCCAGCAATGCTGCCGCTCTGGCAACATTGGCTGAATCGGATTTTTGTTTCACCTCGCCGAAAATGACCTGGTCGATTTCTTGAAAATCCAGTTTAGCTCTCTCTTCAAGAAGATTTTTAATGACAATCATGGCAAGGTCAGTATCGCTTACGTCTTTAAGGGATCTGCCTATTTTACCAATCGCGGTCCTCACTCCGTGAGTGATATATACAGCATTTTTTCTGGTCATTTTGTTTCTCCTATCTATTTATTTAGCCCGCTTTATGTACTTCACCGTAACTCCTGCTCAGTTCGTCTGATCAGATCCTCCTGGAGCTGTTTGCTAAGTCCCGTAAAGAACGCACTGTATCCGGCGACACGAACAATAAGGTCACGGTGGTTTTCCGGATGAATTTGTGCATCCTTCAAAGTAGCCTGATCTACTATATTAAATTGAACATGCCAAACCCCCGCAGCCATCGCACCTTTTACATATTCAACAAATCGCTGCAAACCGTCTTCATCCGCAACTGACGAAGGAGTAATTTTAACATTTAGTATTGAGCCGCCGCTCATCAAATCATGGTTCAATTTTCCGCACGAAATAGCAACCGCTGTAGGGCCGGAGATATCAGCGCCATTGCAGGGAGAATTCCCGTTAGCAAGAGGCGTGTAATCCTTTCTTCCATCCGGAAGCGCACACACTGCTGTACCATATGGCACATTAGAAGAAACAGAGCTAAAGCCGGGATGGAACCGTCCACCGTACAAACTTCTGTATTTATCTGTTTCCAATCCATAAATCTCAACTACTTTCCTGGCAATATTATCCACATCCTCAATATCATTGCCATAACAGTCTGTCTTAGCGGATAAGATTTGTCTCATTTCTTCGTAGCCTTCGAAGTTGTGATCCATAGCCTCCAGCACTTCCGCCATTGTATATTTCTGTTCCTCAAACACCCACTTTTTAAGAGCTGACAGGGAATCTGCCACATCGGCCAACCCAATTCCTCTTGGTGTAGGACCCGAATTTATCAGAGCTCCACCTGCGCTTTTATCTCTCGCATTTCCAATGCAATCCTGAATAAAACTGGAAATAAACGGCGTTGGGCAAACATCCCTGTGCGCTTTTTCTACTTTTACAATCTCCTCGGAATAAACCTTTATCAAATAAGAAAGCTGCTTTTCAAATGCATCCAGAACTTCCTGAAAACTCTTAAACTGAGAGGCATCACCGGTATGGATACTGACCTGTTTATTTCCTTTTTTCCAGTAACCGTCGTGCAAGGCTAATTCTAATGCAGATGCAACATTAAGATATCCGGCGTTGTGCGTGCCTTTGTCTTTACGCGTCGGCTGAATACCCGCGCAGCCCACAGAGGAATAGTCCCTGGCGTCTTCCAGGGAAATACCCTTGTACACCAAAGCGGAAACGCATCTTCCGTCATTAAAGAACGAGGGATGTCCCGCACCTTTTCTGGCCAGCCGACAGGCTTGCTCTACCAGGGAATCCGGGGTTCCTTCAAAATAACGGAATGAAATGGAAGGTTGGTGAAGCAATGTGTTCATTGAAGCCTGCAAACACATATAACTAAGCTTGTTGCTCGCATCCTTACCGTCAGGGGTCTGCCCTCCAACCATGATCTGCTGCTGAGAAGGGAATCCCGATGCAATTTGCGAATGATAATCTGTATTAATATAATTTGTCTCCGGGAATTTCATCCACAGGCAGTCGACCAGCTCCTGGGCCTGCTCCTCAGTAATCCGTCCCGTCTCCAAATCTGCCTTCAGATACGGATATGCATACTGGTCCAAACGCCCACAGCCAAAACATCTTTCATATGCTTCCATCTGAATGCCAATAAAAGTGAACCAGACTGCCTGCAGACATTCCTGAAATGTTCGCGGCGGTAAGCCTGGGACACGATCACACGCTTCTGCAATTGTAAGAAGCTCCTGTTTCCTTCTACTGTCGCTCTCTGTTTCCGCTTTTTTTCTTGCCAGATTTGCATATCTGTGCGCAAAATTTGTAATTGCATCTGCACAAATAATCACTGCTTTCAGGAAATTAATTCCTTCCTGATCATGCTGGGCCTCGGCAAGCTCAAGCCTTTTTTCTGCATTTGCTTTGATTCCCTGGAAACCTATCGCCAACACAGTCTGGTAATCCGGGGTTATATGTCCGGCAGGACCGTTGAGCGGTACATCTAAAGAAAAAATATTTGTGCCTCCGGAAACGGTGTTTTCCGGATCCTTCAGGAACAGCTTTTTCGCATACATAGGCATATCATCAAAAACATAACTATACATTCCTGTACCATGCCATTTATGTAGTTTCTCTTCTAACACCAGCCTGTCCTCTTCAGGGTATTCAAATCGATCGATTTCCCTGGTCGTCAGTTTTCGATATTCCCCAATGAGAGAATCCCCCAGTGTTTCCGGATAAATGGGAAACGCGCGCGGCTTACGCCCAAATGAACCAGCAAACAGCTGATCCTCCTCGATATAAATTGACCGCTCATTTAAAAAAATGGAATATGCTTTTGCCAAAGCAATAATACGCGGATCATCCTTTACCGTATCAGATTCTTTAAAAACTCTTGTATAAATCAAAGCGCGCTCAATATCTACATTAGGTTTGTAAGTCATGAATCTTTGCCTTAATCTTTTTACTCTATCTGTCGCCTCGTAATACATTATTAAACCTCCTTTGCAATTACATTTTCTTTACAACAACATCTCTTCCGCTTTCCTTAAGCACGTGTTGATAGGTAATCAGCATTTCAACCGTACTGTTCGGGTAGTCCGCAAATTCATAGTTCATTCCCAGCTTTTTGTATTTTATCTCGCCATAGTTATGAAAGGGCAACACTTCAACGCCGGTACAATTCTGCAGTTTCTTCAGGAAACAACCTGCCTCCATCGCATCTTTTGTCGTATCATTCATGCCCGGAATAACCGGTATACGGACAGTAAATACCTTCTTCCGATTTTCTTCCTTTCCCATAAAATCATTTACTTTCTGCAGATTTTCCAGTATCCGGGTATTGCTCACTCCTGTAGTTGTCAAATGTAACGCGGGATTAACTGTTTTCAAATCCACAAACGCAGTATCGGTAACTGTTAAAATTCTTTCAAGATGGGCCCACTGTCCATATCCGCTGGTTTCTATTGCGGTGTTGATTCCATCCTCTTTACATGCCTTCAGGACTTCATACACAAATTCAGGTTGTTCTAATATTTCACCTCCCCCCAGTGTCACCCCACCGTTGGATGATTTATAAAAAGGTTTATCACGTCTGACGATATCCAGCGCTTCCTGTACTGTGATTTCACGTCCTGCAACTGTTTTGGCGCCGGAGGGACACGCTTTTGCACACTCTCCGCAATGCGTACACTTCGCGCGGTCGATCGTGAATCCCTCCTCCTGACTAAGATGAACCGCGTCAAATTGACATACATCCAGGCATTTTCCGCACCCAATACATCGTGTCAAATCATAGAGAATATCGTCCTGGTGTTGCAATCCTTCCGGATTGCAACACCAGCGGCACCGCAGCGGACATCCTTTCATAAAAATCAATGTCCGTATGCCAGGTCCGTCATGCAATGAATATCTTTGTATATCAAATATTTTTCCACTTATACTCATTTAATGTACCTCTATCCCACGAATTCAAAACTGTATACGATTGGAATCAGTACGATTGCCAGAACCGCCCACATTATGTTAATTGGAGTGCCGATTCTAAGAAAATCTTTAAAGCGGTAACCGGCTGGTAACGTCATAGTGATTGCGGTTCCGCCGATAGGCGTAGCCGCTGTCAGGTTTGCAGCAACTGCAACTGCCATTACAAATGTATACGGGTTTACTCCCATTTGCGCGGCAATCGCAATATAGATAGGCGTCATCATTGCCGCAGTTGCAGTATTGGACATAATATTTGTTAATACGGTAATTACGATTACGCATGCAGCGGTCTGTGCCAGCAGATTGGTGCCAACTAAATTAACTGCTGTTTCCGCCACCATCTTACCTGCGCCAGAATCATTCATCGCAGCTGCAATGGTCTGTGCGAAAGCCATAACAAAAATTGTATTCCAGTCCACTGCTTCTTTGACTGCTTCTTTAAAAGACACGCACCCGGTAAGCATAGCGGCAGCCGCGCCAATCAGAGCAATAATACCGGTCTTCCCCCAACCTGCTACGAAACCTGCTACACAAAATACCAGGATGCCAACAGAAAACCAGGTCTTCCAAGTGGTTTTTACATTTTCAATGGTACTTACATCTACCGCAGCAACCGTGTCCTCGAAATCTAAATGTTTATTCATCATGTTATATCCAACCGTTGCAAAATAAACAATCAGGCAAATAAACATAGGAAGGACAACGGGTACAAAGTCAAACATACCAAACAACGGCAGACCCTGCTGTTCCAATATTGAGTTAGCCATCGGCTGTGCCGTGGAGCCTACCAGAGTAAGTGCACCGCCAATCGCTGTAGCTAATCCCAGAGGCATCAATAAGTTTTTGTTTTTCAACTTGCCGTTTGAAGCCGCTACCATAGCTCCAATTAGCGGAATGAACGTTGCGACAACAGCAGTATTAGAAAGAAAAGCGCTTAAGAGTCCAGAGGCAATCATGATAATAACCATTACGACTCTCTCATTGCTTGCAAATTTTGCTTTCATAATCGACTTGCCAACCAGCAGCACTGCGCCGGTTTTAAATAAAGCGTTACCAACAATCATCATTCCCATAATCATTAAAGTCAAATTACTTGACCAACCGGAAAAGACCTTATCCGTTGCAACACATCCAAATACGCCCAATACGATGGCCGACCCCATTGCAACCAGACCTGCCGGCCATTTATCTCTGGCAAAAATAATCAATGTTATTAATACAACGATTAAAGTAAAATAAGGAATGCCAATTACCCCTGCAATTGCTGTGAACATGTTTTCTTACCCTCCCGTTTTTTTCATTTTTACGAAGCGCTACGTTGTTTAAAGTATAGCAAAATCAAACTTATGATCAATCTCAGCTTTGTTAACAGTATCTTTTCAAATAACGTAACAATTAATCACTTTATTAACTTTATGGAAACGAATTATCTCTCTCCATGGATTCTTGGGAACTCGTCATCCCTTATAAAATTATCCTTAAAAGCGCTCATATGAACAGATTGAATACCTGTATGGAATTTTTTTTGCCGGAAGGCCTTGAAATACAATTATTTTCGAGCAATCTGAAGAACGCCAGCAACCTTGCAGGTTTGCTGACGTTCTTTGTGCCATTACTGGTTGAAATTGATATTTTAATTTATGGTTTCGGAGAAAAAGATGCCTTTTCTCAAACATCTTAGAAGACGGAAAAGGGAGCAGATAAAAGAGAACAGCGCCGGAAAACGCCCTTAATGCAACAACGTAACGATGAAAAGTACACTCCGCGAACCTTTCACCGCCCTCAACGATAACCTGCACGTTTCACGAGCAAATCACCGTCTTCAATCAAAAGAATTATCCTCGTTTTCAGTTTGTGAAGATTGATTGTTAAGATGCGTCTTTTCAAAAATCCTTGAATACTCTTGAATTGAATCCAATAGGCTCTGCATATTTTTTGTTAAGTAGCGATCCTTTCGCCAATAAATAGCAATTTTTCTTTTTGGCATATCAGTCTCGACCGGTACTGATCTCAAATCTGCTAAAAAACCCATTGATAATGCTAAATCAGTAGTAAAAGCAATATAGTTATCTGCACCGTACATTAGTTCTCGGCGGAAAAAAATATCGCTTTCAATTATATTTTTAAATGATACATTATTACGTTTGCAAAGTTCATCGAAGTATTTGCGTAAGGATTCCTGTTTTGAAAGCACAATTATTTTTTCATTTGTTAAATCTTTTAGTGATACTTGTTTTGTGTGTAGCTGGATTTGCGGGCTAAGGACTACCACTGGAGATTCATTATGTATTAATATTGAACTATTCCAATTTGCGTGATGGAAATCGCTTTCTGGCGAAATAATAAAATCATATTGATCTATATTAGTCTCATTTGCAAGGCTGGGAAGAGTAAGTTTGATTCGTGAAATAAATACGTTTTGATTGGTAGCTAAAAAGGTGTTTAAAAAACCAAGCCAATATTGATGAGAAAATGTTCCAATACGAATAACTTCGTTTGCATTTTCCTGCGTTTCAGAAAGCCGTTTGATCCCTTCGTCTAATGCATTGAGGGATTGATCGACATATTGTAAGAATAATAATCCACGTTCGTTGAGTTTTATATTCCTGCCAACACGATTAAATAATTTAACGCCTAACTCACATTCAAGTCTGGATATAATAACACTTAACGCTGGAACAGAATAATTGAGCTCTTCTGCTGCTTTTGTAAGGTGTTCATACCGTGCCAATATTTTGAAGCAATATAGCTGATTTAAATTCAAAGTATTACCTCCCACCAATTTCAAAACCACCGGACTTTAGCTTATAAATATCAACCTGCAATATAAAATCGCTAAAATATACCAGGAAAAATAAAATCGTCTCTGGCAAAGTATTTACCAAAGACGTCAACAGCATATCCAGAAAATATGTCTAGGTGGAGATGAAAATTCCTTTATCAAAGGACGTAAGCCCTTCCAAAATGTTCCCTCACAACTTGCGGCATCTTTCGCCCATCCTGCTGGTATGGCAATGGCATCGCCAAGTTGAGTTTTGTTTTCTCCAACCAACCTGCATCTATCGTTTCTCCACCGGAACAAACCATGGCTGGCAATTTGGACTTATCACCTCAGACGGACCCTATATTTTGTCCATTATCATATCAAAATATCTGTGGCAATACCTATATAACGACTGTATTTTAGCACGATTTCCATGTATTATCAAGACTTTTCGATTATGGCATCGGCGCAGCATGCCTTAAAACACAGTCCTACACCTCCTACGGACTATCTCTGCAATTGCCCTCTGTTGTTCCTTGCCACAATTGTAACCCTTACCTTTTGCCAGTTTTTTATGTAATCTGAATAATCTTTAAGGTATTTTTCTTTCTTTATTAAGTTTTCTCGTTTATAATAGCGGAAATATACGGATGAGGAGGGTAATAATGATTGATGAAATGATAAAGTACAATGAGGAATTTGTAAGAGATGGTTCCTACCGGCGCTACGCCGCAGATAAGTACCCGCGCAAAAAACTGGCCATCCTTTCCTGCATGGACACCCGCCTGGTCGAACTTCTCCCCGCCGCCCTGGGAATTAAGAACGGGGATGTAAAGATGATAAAGAATGCCGGAGGAATGATTACCGATCCGCTCGACACCTCCATCCGGAGCCTGCTCATCGCCATCCTGGAACTGAAGGTAACGCAGGTGATGGTCATCGCCCACACCTGCTGCGGCGTGTCCGGCATCACCCCGGACCGAATCAGAATCCATCTAAAAGAACATGGAATTACAGAAGAGGCCATCCTTCAGATGGAACAAAGCGGACTCGACTTCAACCGCTGGTTCCAGGGGTTTGAGACGCCGGGGGAGGAGGTAAAGCGCTCCGTCTCAATCCTTAAGAATCATCCTCTAATCCCTTCGGATATTACCATCACCGGTTTTGTTATGGATGTGGAGACCGGGCTGCTGGAACCTGTCTGCTGAGACGGGTTCTTTTTAATTGAGGAATGAGAACGCCGCCGGGACGGTCGGGGGGCGGAATGGTGAGGGGGAATTATGAGTCTTCAATCCCGGGCTGTAGGTTGTCGCGGGTGGGGAATACGGGCAGAAAAAGTTCCTCCGGGAAACGCTTGCGCTCTTTGGAGTACATAACGGACACTAACCTCGAAAATACCTCGGTAAGTGCCGATGAACTCCCAGGTTCCCTCCGGAATCTTTTTCTCCCGGATTCCCCACAGGAAGGTTATGCCCCGGGACTGAAGACGCGAAGGTTTTCGCCATCCCGGACCCCGGCCTGCGGCCGCTGAATTGTTCTTATTCCTTCAAAGAGGGGGGTATTGTCGCTGCCACTACATTTCCCCGAATTCCAGAAGAATGCCTCCTGCACGGTATTAAATCAATGTAAAAGAGCCACAACTACATTGTGGCCGCGACAATACCTCCCCCAACACTTGACGAAAGAGACAATCAGCCCCTGAAGCCGGCGGACGGGGCAACACACTTCCCTGAGTCTTCAGTCCCGTCGACAACCTGCCGGGGAAGGAAGGAGAAAAGATTCCGAAGGGGACATTGGAATCCGCCGGTGCTTGATGAGGTTTTTTCGAATCTAGCACCCGCTGCGCATTCCACAAGCGGGAGCGAGTCCCCGTAGGAATTTTTTCTCCTGGATTCCCCCTCACCACAATCATCCACCGGGACTGAAGACTCATACACCCCTCCCACTCCCCCGTCCGCCGTCTTACAGAGGCGTCCTCGCATCTCAATTAAATCCCCCACACAGAACAGGGCTGCCGCTCCACAACCGAATCCCGGTTATTTCGCAACAGCCCCGCCCCATTTGAGGTAGTTCTCCTTTTGAGGTGAAGGAGTAAGTTTCTATCAGTAATTTGTCATTAAAGCGTTATTACACCGAGAACAAGACCGGCTACCATGCATACAAGGCTCACGCCCCAAATCCAGAAGAAGCTCGTTTTAATATGGTCTTTAATCTCTACGCCTGCGAGTCCCACGCCCAGGAAGGTGGCGGGTACGACAGGGCTTATGAAGGTTGCACAGTTACGGCAGACTACCATGGCGATTGCAATGTGCGCCGGGTCTACCCCAAACTTGCTTCCCACTCCGATCAGAACCGGCAGAAGTCCGTAGAAATAGGAATCTGTACAGAACATCATGGTCAGCGGCACGGACAGGACTCCGATAATCAGAGGCAGGAACCGTCCCATGGCCTGTGGGATAAAGGAGGCCAGGATGTTGGCCATGTGGTTCATAATCTCACTTTCCTCCAGGACTCCCAGGAACACGCCCGCCGCGAGAATCGTGGATGCCATCATGAGGGCCGGGCCGGAATGTGATTTGATAATCTTATTCTGCAGCTTTGCACCGGGATAGTTTACCAGCAGGGCCGCAACACAGCCGAGCATGAAGGTAAAGTAAGAAGGCACCGGAAGGAAAATCAGGCAGATAATAATCACCAGGGTCAGGCAGATATTGAACCAGAACAGGTTCGGACGCACCAGCTCACTGTGCTCCGCACTGTTTGCCGCCTCTTCCGTGATCTCCGTGTCTTCAATTTCAAGCGTACTGTTAATGCCCGCGCCCCTTCTCTTCTCCACGGTTCCCCAGAAGAAAGCTGTAAAAAGCGCAATGATGATACCAACAATCTGCATCGGCAGAAGCTGCATCCAGAGAACATTTGCCTCCACGCCCAGCACAGAAGCGGAACGCATCGTAGGTCCTCCCCAGGGGAGAAGGTTCATAACGCCCATCGCAGTTACACAGATTAAAAGCAGCGTGGTCGGACGCATTTTCAGCTTTTTATAAACAGGGAGCATGGCTGGAATCGTAATCAGGAATGTGGAAGCGCCGCCTCCGTCCAGGTGGCCTATCATGGCAATGATGCATGACATCATGGCGACACCCACCACGTTATTGCCCACTTTTTTCATAAGGGCATTGATAATGCGGTCAAACATACCGGCATCCGTCATGATACCAAAAAACAGTACGGAGAAAATAAACAGCGCTGCGGTGGAATGCACGCCCGAAACACCTTTCTTAATAAAATCCCCCATCTCACTGACCGTGAATGTTCCTGTCAGCACAAGAATTGCCGCCGTTACAGTGGATACCCCGATAAAAGCGATGGCCGGAACCGTAACGTTCCTCAGCAGTAAAACAATGATCATGATTATGGTTGCAAACCCTAAAGCAGCAAGCATGGTCTCATTCATGTTTTATTCCTCCTCTTTCTTTTTCATCTCTTTGTTATGAGCCAATTATAAAAGCCCAACCTTACACATTTCCATTCTCTCTCTTAAATTCATGTAAGAGAAATCTTAAAAAACGTTAAGATTGGGCTTTTTGTTCCGGCGGATGTTAAGGTTTCAGGCCATTCGACGGCTCCGGTTGTTAAAATTTAGTTTTTACTGCTCTTATGGCCTTTAATATGGCTGAATCCGACACCGGCTTATCAATATATTCATCTATAATCTTCCTTTGCTTCGCCTCCAGAATCTCCTTTGTAACCTGTTCCGTCATCACGATACGGATCAGTCCCGGATTCTGTCCCTGGATGGACATGCAGAAGTCCACAGCGCTTCTGCCGCCTATGCCCTGTTCCGCCGCCACAGCGTCGAACTCCTGTGTTTTCAACAGGTTTCTGGCCTCCTCAAAGTTCATGCAGGACACCGTCAGGACGCCGAGTTTCCCAAAATTCTTTTCCAGAAGCTTAAGCACTTTGGCATTGTCATCCACGATCAGGAGCCTTAAAAGCTCCCCGTCACGGTTCTCTCCGTCCGCGTCTTCCTGTTCCTCGTCATCCGTCATCTCATTGACGGGCAGATAGATGTGGAAAGTACTGCCCTCGCCGGGGCAGCTTTCCGCAAAAATAAATCCTTTATGGGATGTGATAATCTGCTCCACCAGGGCCAGTCCGAGTCCCGTCCCCTTGCTGCCTTTCTTGGTCGTAAAGAACGGGTCGAATATCTGTTTTAAGACCTCCTCGGACATGCCGCAGCCGTTGTCCGAGATATCTAACCTGATATAATGCTCCCAGTCCCCCGGCACCGCCGACAGATGGTGCTCTAAAAGCTCCCTTGACTCCGCCGTCCGGGCGCTGACCGTGATTAATCCCTCCTGATGGCCGATGGCATGGATGGCGTTGACACAGATATTCAGGATTACCTGGTTCATCTGGGTCTCATTGCCGAGAAAATGTTCTTCTTTAAGGGCTATATTATCCGAAAGGCGGACATTGGCCGGGCATACGGACTGCACCATCTTAAGCGCCCTGCGGAAGACCCTGGCCGCATCCAGGTTTTTATATGCCGTCTCCATATTCTTGCGGCTAAGTGAGGATATCTGCTGGATAATCTCCTTTGCCTTGGCTGAGGCCTCATATATCTCGGAGGCGCTGTCATACAGTTCCGAATCCTCCGGCAGGTCCATCATCATCAAATCCGCGTATCCCATAATCGGCGTGAGGAGATTGTTAAACTCATGGGCAATTCCGCCCGTCATCGTTCCCATAATCTGCAGCCTCTGCTGGTGCGCGATCCTCTCCTCACTCTGGTGCATGGACTCTAAAATCCGGTTCAGTTCCAGGAGATAGGCTATCTCCTCCGTATCATGTTTTTTCTGCGTCAGCAGCTTTGCCATGTAGAATGCCATGATAAGGATGGCCGCCATGATTCCCACAAACACCAGCGCCAGCTTCGTAAAGCCCTCGGCGACCGGAATGTAGATGTCACTGTAGTCGATGACGGCGCTCACCACCAGGAAACCTCCCCCAATGATGGCCGGCGAATAGGCGCTGATTTTCTTCACCCTCGGCGCTCCCGGTTTTGTCCACCAGTAGGAATAATATTCCAGCACGCCCTCCTCTCCCTTATTCTGGCTCTCCACCATCTTGTCAAGGCTTGACAGATCCTTGTCTGGATACATCTTCTGGCGTCCGTCTATGACGTCGATGCCCCACTGCTCCTTCTGCGGATGCATCAGGATGATCCCATTTGAATCCTTCACCACGACATAACCGTTGGTTCCCAGGCGGATTCCCGAAATCAGGGATCGGTAATAAGCTGTCTCATTTATTACGATGGAAATCGACGTACCGTCCCAGCGTTCCATCCTGAGAACCAGGTAAATCTCTCCGTCGTCCAGCCTGCACTGGCGAAAGCTCAGGCCGTCGTTAATCTCAGTGACCGAAAAAACTTCCGTAACCTGCCGGCCTTTTGTACTTTTGATAACGGTGCCGTCGGTCTCCTCCACGATCACGTCGTACACAAAGCGTTCATGGGAGTCTACATATCCCTGAAGGATATCCCATTCTTCATGTCCTCCGATCCAACGGTTTTCAGATTCCATCGTGCAGAGCGCGTTCAGATCCGCCTCATATTCTTCGATAAAAATTTCCAGGTTGTCCCCCAGGCTCTGCGCCGTCAGAAGCATCTGTTTTTTCTGGTTGTCGATTATCGTCTTCTTATACTCCTCCCAGATACTGAATCCGAGAGCGGAAAACATTAACACCACGATGAGCAGTACTACCGCCATAAAGATGGCAATATATTTCTTTTCCTTTTTATCATCTTTTATTTTTTGCATGAAGCTGTCCCTCAGTTTCCGAAGCTCCCCCATATTGTAATCCTCTCTTACCTGTACCGGCCATATTTTTCATTTCAGCATATGATTGACTTGCACTCTCCTTAATATTATAATAATTCCAGCAATAAGTACATCTGATTTTCAACCGGCACACTTCGAAAACAAAAAAGGTTTGGGGGATACTATGGCGGATAAGGTTTTGATCGTAGATGACGATCCGGCAATTTACAGGTTACTGGAAAAAATCATGCACAGTTATGATCTGGAGACTACGGTCGCAGACAGCGGGAATGCCGCTTTGAATCTTTTAAAAACCCATGCCTACGATATGATCCTCATGGATATCACGCTGGGCGACATGGAGGGTTTTGAGGTAATTAAGAAGCTCCGTAGCCAGGGCATTCAGACTCCCGTGATGATTGTAAGCGGCAGGAATGAGGATTATGACTCCCTGTATGGGCTTTCCGTAGGCGCGGACGACTACGTCACAAAACCGTTCCGTCCCGTAGTTCTCGGCGCAAAGGTCAAGGCGCTGATCCGCCGCAATAAGAATATGGTTCTCGGCCAGTCCGATCTTTTAGAATGCGGGCCGTTCACCTATAACACCTCCACAATGCGCTTTTATAAGGGCGATGAGGAAATTATGCTCTCCTCCAAAGAAAACAGCCTGATGCTCCTGTTTATGAAACATCCGGGACAGGTCTTTACCAAGGATATGATCTATGAGCACGTCTGGGGAACCAGTGTAGCCATCGATGACAATGCCATCATGGTTTACATCAACCGCCTGCGCGGCAAAATCGAAGAGAACCGGCAAAAACCGGAGCATATTGTCACGGTCAGGGGGCTAGGCTACCGCTTCGTCCCTTAGGCTTTCCCATTTACTCAATAGTAAACAGACAATCTTACATGCAAAAAGGATTTCCCTTAAATTTTATTAAGAGAAATCCTTTTTTAATTGACGGCTCCAGCCGTATCCGGCCCGCTCTGTCCATCCGGCGTATTCAGTATCACATAGGCGGTAAAATGTGATTTATCATACTCCGCCTTCATAATTCCCTGGTATTTTTCCGCCACTTTCCTTACGGACGGCAGTCCCACGCCTTCGCCCCCATGTTTGGTAGAATAGAATACTCCGTTCCTCTTATCGACTGCATTACCGTGTGTATTTTTTACCATAACAATCAGCTGTCGGCCCTTCATGCGGACATTGACCTTAATGTACCGTTCTCCTTCCTTCTGGCCGATACAGGCTTCCGCCGCATTCTCCACCAGATTGCCGAAAATAATGCAGAGATCCGTATCTGAAATTCCGGGGTCCTGCGGGATGTCAGCCGTGACTTCCATCTCAATTCCGCAATTTTCCGCCATTCCCGCATAGTGCTGCAGGATCACGTCGACCACATGGTTCCTGCAGAGGGTGATATCCATCCCGGCCCCGTATTCCGGCAGCAGTTCTTTTAAATACCGCCTCACTTCCTGTGTATCCCCGCTCTCGGCAATCCCGCTCAGCGTCATCAGATGATGTCTCCAGTCGTGGCGGAGTCTTTTCGTCTTCTCGATGTTTTCCAACAGCTTTTCATACTGCGCCTCCTGCATTCTGAGCTGAAGCGTAATAAGCTTCGTCTGTTCCGCCGCCGTAATTCCTTCATGCGTCTGGATAATCATCTGAAGCGTCACCCAGAAGAGCGCGTAGGTCGTGAAGGACCAGAGAATGGTAAATATGATATCCTCTGTCCCCATGTGTATCGGTTTTTTCCAGTAATCACTGATGAACTTGACATAGAACACCATGTAGGTAAGAGCTGGAATCGCCCAGATAAACCGCCAGAGCGAGGAAGAGACATTCATCTCAATTACCCGCCTGTACAGATTCTCGAACAGGCTGAAAAGCAGAGGGATATACAGGACAAGTACTGCCATTGCGTAAATCAGCTTTGAGAGATCATAGGAAAAAGGCAGATGCAGCACTTTTCCCATGACTTTTGCCACAACCATGATATTGACATAGAGGTTCAATACCACCAGCACCAGGAAGAGGGTCTCCAGACGGCTGCACCGGACGCTCATCTGAAACAGAATCACGGCCGATGTAATCCAGAGCAGAATGCCAAATGTGCTGTATCTGTTAAAATACCGGTCCGATGTCAGAAACAGGATGGTTACCATCACCGTGATAAGGATCAGCAGGGAGACCAGCAGCCATGTCTGCAGGACGCTCCGCTTATACCGGCTTTTCAGAGGGATAAAAACAACATAGGCAAACACAATACAGGTAATCGAAACTCTGAGTGCGATGCAAACGAGATCCATATCCACTGAACTCCCCCCTTCCCGCCTGCGTTATTCTTCCTGTGGCAGCCGCTCCTCCTGCAGCCCATTTTCGCGTTCCATCTCCCGATGTTCCAGCATGAATTTCTTCATTTCCTCCCCCGGCATCGGTCTGGAGTAATAGAATCCCTGAATCTGATCCACCTGGAAATCCACCACCAGTTTTCTCTGTTCCCTTGTCTCAACGCCCTCGGCAACCACGCTCATTCCCAGCGCTTTGAACGCGCTTATCATATACTCCACCGCATGATAAGCCGATTCTTTCTCCATCGCGGCCCATACCAGGCTTTTATCGAGTTTGACAAGGCTGAAGGGAACGTTTAACACCGTTGCAATATTGGAGTAGCCTGTTCCAAAGTCATCCAGTCCCACTGTAATCCCGTGTTCTTTCATTTTCACGCAGAATTCGGTCACCACCTTGGTATTTTCCGCCAGTGTGCTCTCCGTAAATTCAATCTTAACCATTGACATTGGCGTATGATTCCGCCTGATAATTTGAAGCGTCTTCTCCGCCAGCTCCGGCTCCGAAAACTGGATCGCGGAGTAATTCACATGAATGGCATCCATGTGGATCCCCGCTTCCTCCAGCTCGTTTATGTACTTACACACCTTGTCGAGTATGACATAGGTAATCTCAATGATGAGTCCCGTCTCCTCCGCCACAGGAATGAACTCGGAAGGATAGATCGGACCGATCGGCGTATTGTTTAACCGCATCAGCGACTCGGCGCAGCGGAAATTGCCGTCCTTTACAAAATAAATGGGCTGATAATACATTTCAAAGCTCTGCCTGGAAAGCCCGTCCTTCAGTATCTGTATTACCCTGCGTCTGCGGTCCAGCTTTGCAAGCATAGCCTCATCGCAGTAGCAGATGGAACTGTTCTTATCATTCTTTGCCTGGTACACCGCATATTCGATCGAATTAACTGCCATCTCAAGTGTATAGTCCTGCCGCACGCGGTGTATCACCCCCATGGCAGTGGAAAGCATAAACCTGAAGTCGGCAATTTCCCACGGCTGCCGCATTCGCTCCCGGATTGAGATAAGACACTTTTTTATCTCCTCATCGTCCTCTCTGGTAAAAAGAAGGGCAAATTCATCGCCGCTGAACCGGTAGACCCCGTCCCGTGGGCCGACCTGACAGAGAAAACCGCAGACCGCCCTGAGGAATTCATCGCCTCTGTGCTGTCCGCAGATATTATTCACCTGCCGGAACTCCCTGAGGGATACGACGGCCAGCGTAAACTGTTTTTCCGGATGCTTCTTAATCAAAAGGCCCAGCATGTCTAAAAGTTCCTGACGGTTCGGCACATTTGTCAGATAGTCTCTCGTGATCTGCCGGTTCTGGAAATGAAGATAGATGATAAGCATTGCACAGGTAGCCGCTGAGCCGGAGAGGATCACCTCCGGTTCGATCTGCTGTATCACAATTACCAGCACGGCCAGAAGAGGGAATACGGCCAGAATATTGTATACCTTCCGTTCCATCCTGTGCCGGTTCATGATGGTTACGGCAAGACTGGCAAGGCTGTAAATATAAAAGATTACGTAAGTGATGAAAACGTATGCTCCTCTGGCATAGCCGTACTCTTTGCTCAGACAGAACAGAATGCAGGTAAACGGGTTGGTCAGGACAAGCAGGATATAAGCGGCGCCGGGAATCATCCCGATTCCGACGAGCCATTTCAGGAATCTGCTTCCGTCGTAGATAAAGGCAATCACATAGCAGAAATAGACCAGCCCCATTAAGGGTGTAAATATAAAATAAATCGTGGTCACCGTCCAGACAAGCCACAGGGGAAACGCATCCAGAAAGTAAATCATAATGGTAGAAAGAATATTGCTCAACATCGCAACAAACGTGATGAGCAGGCACATCTGAAACGTCCTGTTTTTCAGCGAAGGCAGATGGCTCCCCGTTCTTGAATACACCCAGACAATTCCCAGAAACACAAGGGAAATAATTTCCGGCGCAATATTCCAGGTCATCGTATCACCTTCCGTTTCCGGCGCAGATGTCATTCAGACAGCACTTGTCACAGTAAGGTTTGGTCCTTGCCGTACAGACATCCCTGCCATGGTATACCAGCCTGTGGCAAAAATCACTGCCCTCCTCGGGAGGAATCAGCTTCCACAGTTCCATCTCGACTTTTTTCGGATCCTTAATGCCGTCCACAAGCCCCATCCGGTTTACCAGCCTGATACAGTGTGTATCGGTTACGATAGCCGGTTTCCCAAACACATCTCCCATAATCAGGTTGGCGCTCTTGCGCCCTACGCCCGGCAGCTTAAGCAATGCGTCAAAATCTCCCGGTACATTGCCTCCGTACTGTTCCCACAGTATTTTCATGCAGGCGCTTATGTCTCTGGCCTTGCTGCGGCCCAGGCCGCAGGGCCTTACAATCGCTTCAATCGCGTCCACATCCGCCTCGGCCAGTGATTTCACATCGGGAAATTTAGCGTACAGATCCTGTACCACCACGTTTACCCTTGCATCGGTGCACTGGGCGGCCAGACGGACGCTGACAAGAAGTTTCCATGCCTGGTTGTAGTCAAGCGTGCATCCGGCGTCGGGATATTCCTTTTTTAACCGTTTGATAATTTCAAGAGCCAGTTCCTTCTTTTCCATGACAACCTCTCTTTTCCCCTTTCGTATTACAGCCCCGCGGTTCTTTTTAAGCCCTGACGGCCCACCTCATCTTGGTGGAACGGGCGCGGCCGTTCATGGCGCACTCCTCTGCCGACGGACGGATTACCTCGTCCGCGACATCACTGTAGACACCCTCTTTTTTCAGGCGTTTGAACGACTTTTTGACAAGCCGGTCCTCGCCGGAATGGAAAGTCAGGATGGCAGCCCTTCCGCCCGGTGACAGAACATACGGAAGCTTTTCGAGAAACTCTTCCAGCACCTCAAACTCACTGTTCACATCGATCCGGAGGGCCTGGAACGTCCTCTGGCACGATTTCTTGACCGCTTCCTTCCTCTCGGCTTCCGGCAGGAAGGCAAGGGCCTTTTCGATGGCCTGGCGGAGCTTTGTCGTCGTATCGATGGCTCCCTTTCTTCTCTCCGCCGCTACGGTCCGTGCAATTTCTGCCGCATATGGCTCGTCCGAATTCTCCCGGAGCATCCCCTCCAGTTCCTCCCTGGTCAGCTCCTTCAGGCGTTCCGCAGCGGATACCCCCTTCTGGGAATCCAGGCGCAGATCCAGAGGCCCCTCTTTCTTATAAGAAAATCCCCGGTCGGGATTGTCGATCTGCATGGAGGAAACGCCCAGATCCGCCAGCACAAAGTCGAAGGTTCCGGCTTCCGCCGCCACCTGATCGATATTGGCAAAATTAAGCCGTTTGACGGTGAGGATTTCCGGGCCGTAGCCCAGCGCCTCCAGTCTTTTCTTCGTCTTCTCCTGTTCGACTCCGTCCACGTCCAGGCCATAGATGTGCCCCTGTCCCTTCAGGCGTTCCAGCATGGCCTGGGTGTGCCCGCCGTAACCCAGAGTGGCGTCTAACCCCTTTTGCCCCGGCTTTATCTGAAGGAATTCCAGTATTTCGCTGACACAGATAGAAATGTGCATTCCAACCGGGGTACTGCCTTTCCGAATCACCTTCTCCACCGTCTCGGGATATTTATCCGGCTGGAGTTCTTTATATTTTTCATTATAGTTTTTGGGATGTGTCCCTTTATAGCGGACACGGCGCTTATGCTCCGTGTTACCGGTTCCGGTCTGTTTCTCGTTATCCATTGGCTTTCTTCCTTTCCGCTCTCTCCTCTAAGAGTGCCTCCGCACCTTTTTTGCAGAGAATATAAACATAAGTGCCCTCTTTCATCGAAATCTCATATTCTTTCAGCACGGTAAATCCATTCCGAGCGGCCTGGGGTTTTACAAATCCCCTGTTTCTCGAATACAGGATGAGCACCGCGTCTTCCTTTAAAAATCCGCCGATTCGGCTGAAAAAGCGCTCATACAGGTCAAACACCTCATCGTCCGTAACCCGCCCAATCTGGAACGGCATATCCGTAAATACCTCGTCAAAAAGGTATTCATGGCGGAATTCAAAAAAGTCGCGGTTGATGTAATGGGCCGTCATCCCGGCAGCCTCGGTATTCTTCCTGGCTTTCAGTATATATTCCTCCTGGATGTCAAGGCCGTAGGACGTATAGGCCCTGACCGCCTTGCTGCGTTCTATCAGCATGGTTCCGGCTCCGCAGAACGGGTCCAGCACCTGGGCGCCTTCCCGCATATAGTCCTCTGCAAGAGCGGCCGTAAGCGCCGCATTGACGGGACGTATGCTGACCGGAGCCGCCTCTCTCCTGTAGGCAAACCGTTCATCCTTAAGCGTGTACAACTTAAGAAGCAGGTTACAGTTCCCCTCTTTATTCTCAATCAGGCGCAGCTCCACCTCATAGTCCGTGACCGTGTTGATGAGTTTTCTGCCCGATAATTTTTCCAGGTATCCTGATAATTTTTTTACAAAAGCGCTTCTCTCGGGAAGTGTCTTCCTGCTCTTTAATTCCACCCTGAAATACCAGGGTTCCCCTCCCTCATGGCTCTCTTCCAGCAGGGACAGGAGGCCCGAGTCTGCAATTACCTCCGCAGCCTTAAGCGGATCCATCGGACAGGTTCCCAGCCCTTTCACCACAAAAAGAAGCTCCTGCCATGTCCTGATTTTGTCCATCCAGTTCAAATTCGTCACCCTGGCTCTGACACCGGCGCCGAACAGCTTTGTCCTGGCCCCCGGATCGAGGAGGGTTAACTGGTTCTTTGTCAGTTCCGTGAAATTCCTGTTGGTCAATAGAACAATATCGTATGTGCGGTCAAAGCCGGTAAACCGGTGGGTATTTACCCCTTCCATCCCGACAACAAGGGCCGACAGCTCCCTCATCTCCTCGGTCAGATGTTTCCTGTTCTCTTCCGTCACCTCCGTCTGCTCCAGAAGTTTAAGCTGTTCTTTCAGTTCCTCCAGATACCCGCTGTAATCAAATCTGCCGATGGCGGATAAATAGGAACTTTTCACAAAACGCTGCGCTTCCCTTTTATATGCCTCGTACACCGGTTCCAGAAATTCCTGTCTGCCCAGATCCCCCATGAGCAGGGCGGCATTTTTCCTCGTCTTTGCATCTTCCGACCGGAGCAGGTCCATCAGATATTCTTCCTCCCCCTTAATGAGTGCGGACAGGGCCTTCCGTCTGCCCTCCTCCTTCACTTCCTGCCTCAGGCGGCTTAAATTCTGCCTCACATCCCTGTTCTCTTTTATCTGGCTCCAATAATCCTTTATCATTCTTCTCTCCCGGCGGTTTTATTTCTAATATACATCCGCTTCTTTCATTCATCGGCAAAACGCCCTGCCGGCCTGCGGCAGAGGCCGCTAAGACACGCAGGGCATGTTTCCATTACTGTCTGCATAAAAGCCGGAACGGCTGCAGTGTAAACAATAACGCGCTTTGTAATATTAAGAAGCAGAATACATACAATGTCTGTGGTAACTATTTAATTACCGATATTTTATCATCTTATGGTAAAGATAGCAAGCGTCCTCAAAACATCGTATCATCCTTTAAACCTTCCACAATATTAAGGCCGGTTATTTTTCTTCCGGCCATATAATAGGCCGCACCGACCGACAGGAAAACGGCGCCTGCAAATGCAGCCATGGGAAGCAGGGGCATCACCGGCAGATAATCACTGAGCCGGAGTCTGCTTGCATTTACCGCAAAAAGGACAAACATGATTTGAAAGGGAAGGCTGATAAGGATCGGCTTCAGCGCCGTGATACAGCTTTCCATTGCCAGGATTTTGGCCAGGCCTCCCGGAGTGAACCCCACCGACAGGTATCTGGCAAATTCCCGTCTCCTCATATAAACGCCCCCAAGTGTATTTGCGAATACATTTACAATCCCCACAAATGCCAGCAGCCCGCACAGAGTTCCCACCAGGACTTTATATCCTTCCCGGACCTTTTCCTCAAACGCTTCTTCCGTCTTTCTGTTTTCCAGCTGATACTCATACGTTCCCCGGAGCAGACCAGTCAGTTTTTCTTCGGCCGCCTCTATTTTTTCCTCCGAAACGGCTTTGATTTTAAAGTACATCACATCGTCGGGAAAGACAGCGGCCAGTTTCTTTTGATATACGCTCTCCGGCACGATCCGGACAAGTGAAAAATTCCCAAATTCCTCCCTCAAATCCGGACCCTCTTCCGCAAATGCCCCTGGCTCCAGCCGGAACATGCCGCTTTCATCCGTCCGGCCTTCACCGCCGTCCGTCTGAGGTTCCTCCCGGCCGCCCCATATATAAGCAGTTTTTTCTTCCGCAGCTAAAAACGGAAGGTAAGTTTTCTCTCTGAAATGGCTGTTGATATTATCCCAGATTCTATTTACGGTTACAGTCTCCACATCCGGAACGTCAATTCCCGCTTTCTTTAAAAATACCTTAAAACTTTCATCATCCAGAACCACAACAGGAGTCTCAACCAGGTATTTCTCTCCTCTTTTTGTGATTCCCGTATCTTTTAGAGCCTCGATTCCTCCCGCCGCTTTAAGTTCCTCCGACAGCATATCTTCTCCAATCAGGGTCCAGCCCTGCAGCTTCCGGTATGCGGTGCATTCGGAAATTTCGTTTATTTTCCGAATATCACTCAGAAGCCCGGTGTCCGTTTCCGGCTGTTGTTTGAGTGTCACCATCAAATCCCAGACCTTTCTGTAACGCTCAAAATACGTATACTGGGTACTGACTCCGGACAGCGCCCAGAAATTTAAAAAAATCCCGAAGGTAAAAAAGGAAAGTGTCAGGGAAATCGCCGATGTCCTATAGGCCCTGCGGCGTAAATATAATGATTTTGCGGCAATCTCCCATTCGATTCCAAAGAGCTTTGGAAAAAATAGATACGAGGGTATTTTACCGTCCGGATGCTCCCTTCCTCCGCAAATTGCATCCAGGGTGCTGATTCTGCCGAGCCTCAACGCCGCCCTGGCTCCGGCCGTCAAAACCGTGGCCGCACAGACTGCAAACGTCGCTATAAAAAGCAGGGGATGATATACGAATACCGAGGGTTCAATTCCCAGCGGTTCCGTCATTTTTTCTGCCATCCTGAAAAAAAGAACCGTCAATCCGGCTCCGGCGGCAATTCCCGTAAGTACCGGAAAAAAGCTGAGTGCAAGAGCCTCCTGAAACAGGCAGATACGGATCTGCCCCGGCGTGGCGCCCGTACTTTGCAAAATTCCAAGCTGATGCAGCCTCTCATTGGCCCCCATGACAAATGCATGGTACAGCACAAGCGCCATCGCCGTACACACAAGAAACATCACGGCAATATAAAACCAGGTCAGCATCGTAAGCTGTGCAGCCTCCTGTTCCCTGCCCTCCACCGCCGCCCTTCTAAGCTGATCCACACGCATATTATAAAATAATGCCGTTATAAAAGAGATAAAAAGGGATGCCACGAACGAGGCCGCCACGACGGAGAAGCTGGAAGCCCTGTTGTATTTTAAATAATTCCTGGAATATTCTTTCCAAAGCATTTTATTCCTCCCCTCTGTTCCGGCTGTCTGAAACAATCCTGCCGTCTTCCAGCCGGATAATCCGATCGGCCTGAAGCGCGACCTGTTCGTCGTGAGTGATGATAATCATTGTTTGACGGTACTTTTTATTGGAGTATTTAAACAATTCCATAATTTCCTGGCTGTTCACGCTGTCGAGGTTCCCCGTCGGTTCATCTGCCAGGACAAGGGCCGGGGCGTTCATAAGAGCCCTGCCGATTGCCACTCTCTGCTGCTGTCCGCCGGAGAGCTGGCCCGGCAGATGGCCGGCACGGTCCTTCAGGTTCAGAATCTCCAGCAGCTCCTCCAGACGCGCTTTGTTTATCTTCTGTCCATCCAGTTTTACGGGAAGGGTCATATTGTCCACCACATTCAGCACCGGTATCAAGTTATAAAACTGGTAAATCAGACCCACCTGCCTGCGGCGGAATATCGCCAGCTCCTTTCTGCTCTTGGAATAGAGGTCACAGCCGTCCACATAGATATGCCCGGAAGAGGGTATATCCACTCCCCCGGCCAGGTGAAGAAGCGTAGACTTCCCTGAGCCTGACTGTCCTATCACTGCCACAAATTCCCCTTTTTCCACGGAGAAACAGACGTCTTTCAGGGCATCCACCCTGTTTCCGCCTTTTCCATATTCCTTACACAGATGTTCCACTCTCAGTATCTCCATTCATTCCTCCTGTCTCTGCCGCCATAGGCGCAGGTATGATATCCGCTCTGCGGTTATGCTCAGGTATAATATCCACTGTGCAGATGCCGATATTATACCCGAAACCCGGTGACAGACCGGTGAATCTATTATAACAATATTGTCATATTCCGGTTCCCGGAGAAGGAAGAGCCCTCTCCGCCGCAGTGCGCTCCTGCCCGGAGGGCTTTTTTAATATAATAGGAGGCCTTTCCTGAGGTATTAAAAAAGGGAGTCTTAAACCGCTCCCTTATAAAACCGGATATCAAATTCTGCGCCGCCGTCCTCTATATTCCCCGCCCTGATGGTTCCGTTCTGCTTTCTGATTATCATACCCGCCAGCGCCAGGCCGATTCCGGCGCCGCCCGGCTGGATATTCTTTCCCCTGTAAAAACGCTCGAATAGACGGCTTAAATCTTCCTCTGCGAAACCGTCCCCATTATCTCTTATCCGAATCCGGGTATAGACTGGATTCTCATCCGCACAAACCATGATGGTTCCGCCCTCCGGCGTATGTTCCACACAATTTTTAAGGACATTGCCCAGAGCCTCGGCGGACCACAGCAAATCCCCTGTATAAAAGGAGTTTTCCGTCCCCTCCACAAGCAGGGTCTGCCCCTTTAATTCCATTGGTATTTCCAGAGGTTCCAGCGCCCTTTCAAGAAGCTGTGAAACAGACATTGGCTCACTTTTAAACTCCAGGGTTCCCGACTCCAGCCTCGCAATTTTCAACAGCGTGGCAATCAGCCATTCCGTCCTTGTCAGAAGCCGGTCCATGTCATAAAATGCTTCAAATTTTTCCTTCTCGTCCGTGGCTTCTCTTATCCGTTTCAGGAGCAGACGGATCGTGGTCAGAGGCGTTTTCACCTGATGGGAGATATCTTCCAATGAATTCTGAAGAAATGCCTTCTCCCTCCCCAATTCCTCCGCCTGCTCCTGTAAACGGACCGTCATCTTATAGATCTTGCTTCCGAGAACCGCCAGTTCCCCCTCCCGATCGGGAAGCATGGAAATTCCTCCTTCGCCGTGCAGTATTTCATCCAGTTCGGCGGACAGCTCCACCAGACGGTCATATCTTTTTTTCGTAAAGCAAATAAAAATAATTCCGGCAATCAGACAGACTACCGCCACATACAGGGCAAAAAACGGGTTCCACACTGCAGCCGCAGCCGATGAAGCCACAGAAAACAACAGATAAATTCCCACGACTACCTTTAATTCCGGATTTCTTAATAATCTCATCATTATTCTCCGACTCTGTAGCCTCTCCCCCGGACCGTCATAATAATCCGCGGATTGGCCGGATCTTCCTCTATCTTTTCCCGGAGGCGCTTGATATAAACGGTGAGCGTATTGTCATTTACATAGTCACCGGCAATATCCCATATCTCCTCCAGCAGCCTCATCCTGGAAAGGACTTCCCCCTGTCGGTTTAAGAAGACAAGTAAAAGCCTGTATTCCAACGCGGTCAGCATAATCTCCTTTCCATTTCTCCTGACAATGCCTTTTACGGTATCCACTTCCAGACCGTCGAGCAGAAACAGCGAACAGCTTTTCCCACTCCTCCTGAGCGTATTTTTCACGCGTGAAATCAGTTCCAGGGGTTTAAACGGTTTTGCAATATAATCATCCGCGCCCAAATCAAAGCCCGTAACAATGCTGCCCTCATCTCCCATTGCGGTCAGGAAAATAACCGGTATATCCGTCTCTCTTTTGATTGTCGTGCAGAGAGAGTATCCGTTTCCATCGGGCAGCATGACATCCATCAGGATCAAATCAAACCGTTTTCGGGCGGTTTTTTCGAGCGCCTCCTCCCTGGTTGCGGCCGTCTCCGCCGAAAAGCCTTCTTTCCCCAGGAGAAACAATAAATTTTCTGCAATCTCCCTGTCATCTTCCACTATTAAAATGTGATTCATTCTCTGAGTCCTCATATTTCTTTTTATAAAGTTGAAAATCATGGTTCAATAGTATAAAATTGTTAGATACCGTTTATGTAAGATGTATACCTGTTTTGATACTGTTATTGCGTTTTGATGTCGGCATTGCATTTTGATAGTGACATTACGGTTCGATATTGTCATTACCGTTCGATATCAGCATTTTGTTTTGATAGTGTCATTACGTTTGGATACAGTCATTAAGGAGGCTGATGTACATATGGATTCAACAAAAAATTATCCCGACTGCCCGGTGGAGATGACGCTGCAGCTCATCGGCGAAAAATGGAAGGTGCTCATTATCCGCGATTTACTGACCGGGACAAAACGTTTCAACGAACTGATGCGTTCCGTCACCGGCATTACCCAGAAGGTTTTGACCAGCAATCTGCGCGCAATGGAAAGCGCCGGGCTTATCAACCGCAAAGTCTATGCCGAAGTTCCTCCCCGGGTGGAATATTCCCTGACAGAGACGGGTTACAGCCTGAAGCCGATTCTGGATTCCATGGTGGCCTGGGGAACGGCCTATAAGAACAGCCAGGACACCTGATGGGGCCAAAGGTAAAAATCCCGAAACGCCGTCTGCGCCGGAGCGGAAAAGGTTCATTCCTGCCCCGGCGCAGTATCTTCTCAGGCCTCTAAGCTATTTTCCGGCAGCAGATTTCTTTGCCGTTACTGTCCCGAAATCAAAAAGCGCGTATCCTGCCTGAATTTCTTCCTGGAGGGATTTCCCTCACAGCGCCGGATTTCCAGTGTTTCCAAGTCATAGACAGCCGACCACACCGTGTCCTTTCCCGTGCTGCGGTCATACTGGCATATAAAACCGTAGCAGCCCGACAATAACCGTTCTGCAAATTCCATATCCCGCATTTCATCCGAGCGAAACGCTGTTTCAATCGTCTGATACCGCTCTTCTGCGTTCCAGTCGTCAATATCCCGGCACACATACCGCTGCATTTTCTCAGAATGGAATGAATTGACGGCCGAAACATATCCGCGCCTCCCGTCCGGACGTTCCACACTTATCCTCTCACAGTTACACTCAATAACGGCAATATCTCCCGACTGGTCGGCCGCGGTAAACGTCTGGCTGGATGCAATGGGAAGCACTTTCAGCGCCTCCGTAAACTCCTTCACCGTCCTGCACCGTTCCAGGCCGTACCGCAGAAGCATACCGGCATTCAGGCCGACGCCCAGAACGGCAGGATACACGGATGTCAACCCAATCGCCAGGCCGTGCTCGTTCACGCCGTCCTCCATTTCCACAAATGCGGTGGTGTTGCCCTGGAAGGAGTACGTGAGCCCGCCTTTTCCCGATGTCTCAACCCCGGATGTCTCAAACTTATAAATGCAATTCATATACAGTTTCTCAATCGCGGTCAGAAAATCGCTGTTTCTGGCCAGAATGATATGGCCTTCACTCTTAAAAGCCACGCAGGAACATTTATTTTCCGGCATAATGCAGTACATGCCCAGGAGCACAGCCAACAGTTGGTCTGAAGGGATCTTCTGTCCCTTTGCAATTCCCTCTATCTCTTCCAGCACTTCGGGATAATACTCCTGATAAAACGGAAGACACTGCCTGCTGAATGAAATCCTCTCCTCCGTGATTGGGAAAGGAACTCCTTCCAGCAGACTCCTGCCGTTTTTCAGCAGCAGGCCGCCCCATTTTAATCCGATTTCGTAATGTGTTCCCTTAAACCTTGCATGATACATAATTTGCTCTCCTTTTTTGTTTTGAGAGCCACCGGTAACTCTTAAATTGAGCATAATTGAATAAAAATTTTATGTCAATACCTTAAATAATATAATTAATATAGTTTATTTTTCCTTTTTATTTTTCTTTTTCAGTTTCAACACAATCCCCCGTTCGTCGGCAGCGCCCTGCAGCAGTTTTACCACACAGGCCGCCCTCTCTTTTATCGTTTGACCAGCCTGATCCGGACAGGCTTTCACCTGATCCATAACCGCCTGCAGCTCATCGCATTCTAAGAGATTAACCGCCAGGCAGAAGAAGCTTTTTCTGCGGCCGTCGTTATATTTTTCCAGAAGTTCGCCGAGTATCTCCGCCTTTCTTATCTGCTCCTCCTGATATGCTTCTTTCCCAATGTTCCGGTGCTTATCTAAATCCCTTCTCCTGTTGCGGTGCGTGATGAAAGAATCGTATTCATCAATCGTTTCATATTTCTCGCAGGGAAAATCAGGACATTGATGGCAGTAATCTATTTTTCCCCTGCCGGGCCCGTCTTTTTCACTGTTGCTGTTTTCACTGTTTCTTTTCAAACTGCATTTTGCAATCCGGCAGGACTGGTTTCCCTCCCCGCCCCCGCATCCGGGACAGTACCCGTCGATATGCATCGTACAGAGCCCGCAGTTCAGGCCGCAGAGTGAAAATAAATCATCATCCCTGATAAAATCTTTCATATGTATCGGTTCCCCCATTTTTTTGAATATGCGGCGGATTTCAACGGTAACCGCAGAAACCGGTGTGCGCAGGTATAATGCCCACTTTATGGTCATTGTACCATAATTACAAAATTCATGGCAAGACCAGCTATTTGAAGCTTCGCGGAATACTACCTATGAACACAGTAACAGAAAAAGCTCCGTTTGAAGCAGAGCAACGGGGCCAAAACGTTTTTTCATACGTTTTGGCCCCGATAAGAACATTATTTCCGCCGGATAGCTCCTTTCGATATCATTCATGCTGTCCCAGATGATATCGCCCTCCATCATCGGACGCCCATTGGCTGTATTTAAGCCGCTTACATGTGATCCATGCAAATCATCCGGCGAAGTCATTCCAGGCCTGATTCTTTGTATTCGACCATGAACTATTGAGCCGATGGCGAAAAAGCATTTACTTATCAATATCAAATTCCTTCGCATTATGCACGGTCAGCAGTTCCGGTTTGAATTCAAAGATGTCCTCCGGACCGCTTCTCGTGTACTTTCCGTTTAATATCTGTTCCATAAATTCCACGCATTTGACGGCCATCTTTACGGAAGACATACCCGGGCTGGCGTAAAGTCTGCAGTCCTCTCCCGTATTCACCATCAGTTCTTTCTGCTCCTCGGTTGCGTCGTATCCGATTACGTAGACATCCGTCTTACCGGCATCCTGAAGCGCATTGTATGTTGCCATCGTACACTCGGCCCAATAGCAGAAGAAGGCGTCGGCATCCGGGTATGCCGTGATCATATCGGTAGCCCAAATATAACATCCGTCGGAGGTTCTGTCCGACGCCCGGTTCATCACTACCTCCACGTCGGGATAATTCTCCGCCAGGTAATCCTTAAATCCGTTGATTCTCAGGCCGCTGGATGCGATGGACGGCTCGTCCTCAAACACAATAATCTGCGCATTCTTTTTACCTCCCAGAGCCTCCATGCTCTGCTCTGCCGCCATGACTCCGCCCTGATAATCGTCGTAGCACACCGATGCATCGGCCGTACCGTCCGATGCCAGGCAGTCGAAGTCTACAATTGGGATTCCGGCTTCTCTGGCGATTGCCACCGCATCGTTGGCGCCGTCCGTATCGATAGCCGTATAAATGATTCCATCCACTCCCTGTGTGACAAGATTCTCAATAATCGTATATTCGGATGCCCAGTCCCCGGCCGGATCCATGATTACTGCTTTCCATCCCCTGGATTCAATCTCCTCCTGCGCGGTGTAGGCAAATGATGACTCAAAAGACATTGCCATATTCCAGGGAACAATCGCGATCGTGAGCTCCTCTCCCGCCGCTTTTTTCTCCGTCTTTGGCTCCTCCGCCTTCGTATCCTCACTATCAGCCTCTTTGGCGGCACTTTCCTCCGTCTTTGCCGCTCCTTTTGTCTCTTCCTGTTTGCTGCCGCATCCGCTCAGCAGTGATGCCGCCATTGCAGCCGCCAGTAATACACCCGTCATCTTTCGTCTCATAATACACCTCTCCTTTACTTTATCTCCTTTTAAAAGTTACTTTTTCTTTGCCTCTTTACTCGATATCCTGTTAAACCACTGCGCATAGAACACGGCCAGTACCATCAGGCTGCCCCTCACCACATACTGCCAGTTGGAGCCGATAAACATCAGGTTCATTCCATTCGTAATCATTCCCATCATCAGAGCCCCCAGAAAGATACCCAGAACCATCCCTTTGCCCCCGTTGAGGGAGACACCTCCGATCGCGCAGGCGGAAATGGCAATGGCCGCATAACCGCTCCCCGCATTCGGTGTGGCGGAACCTACCCGCGCAGTGGACAGCACTCCCGCGATGCAGGCCAGACCGGCGCTTATAACATAGGTGGAAAACCGGATCCGCCTCACATTGATGCCGGATATAAAGGCCGCCTGATAGCTGCCTCCGATTGCGTATATCTTTTTACCGTAGGTCGTCTTCCCCAGCACAAAAGCCACCAGCACGAATACCGCTATTAAAATGTAGATGGACACGGAGATTCCCCCAAACTTGCCGGAGCTTAAGTTCTTAAAGGCTCTCGGCAGAGAAGTCACGGCTGTATTTTTACAGACGATATAGACAATCCCCCTGATGGCGGTCTGCGTTCCCAGTGTCACAATAAACGGGTCAATTTTTGTCCGTGATACAATTAGTCCATTCACCGCCCCGAAGATACAGCAGATAAAAACTGAAATCACAATCGCACAGAAAAGATTTGTCTTAACTCCAAAGAGTCCGTCCGTAACGAGCAATGCACAGCAGGTTCCTCCAAGGGCACTGATGGACTCAATGGACAAATCGAATGTGCCGTTAATCAGCGGAAACGCCAGGGCACATGCCAGAATTCCATATACCACGATTTCCTTCAGGACATTATTCGCATTGGCCAGTGTCAGGAAATTACCGCTGTAGCTCTGGACGACGGCCGAAAATACGATAATCAGGCAAAGCAGGCCGGACAACTCAAAATATTTTGAGTGCTTTACCCGATGCCATATACTGACTTCTGTTTCTTCTTTTGTCTTCATAGTTCGTCACCTCACACACAGATTTTGGGAGAATGCGAAATCGCCAGCTTTATAATCGTCTCCTCCGTCGCCTCTTCCCTTTCAAGCTCCCCGGACAAATATCCCTCGTGCATCACCAGGATCCGGTCGCTGATTCCCAAAAGCTCCGTCATCTCAGAGGATACCACGATAATCGCCATCCCATCCGCAGCCAGTTCATTGATAATTCTGTATATCTCGGCCTTTGCTCCGACATCCACTCCCCTGGTCGGCTCATCCAGAAGCAGGATGGACGGGGATGAGGCCAGACATTTACCAAGCACCACCTTCTGCTGGTTGCCTCCGCTTAACATGCGGACCATCATTCCGCTTCCGGAAGAGCGGATTTTCAGTTTATCAATATACTCCCAGCTCAGCTCCTGCGATTTTTTCCTGCTCATTATTCCAAATGCGGAAATCTTCTTCAGCACGCTGAGGATTAGATTCTGCAGGATTGACTGTTCCAGAATTAACCCCTGATCTTTTCTGTCCTCCGGCACCAGGGCGAATCCTCTTTTCAGCCCTTCCGCAGGCGAATGGTTCTTAATAGAAACTCCCTCAAGAACCAATTCCCCCTCGCAGCCGTCCACTCCGAAAATCGCCCTGAGAAGCTCGGTCCTCCCCGCTCCCACCAGACCGGCCACGCCCAGAATCTCTCCCTTCTTCAGCTCAAATGAGATATCCGTGATGCGGCCGTTGGTCAGATGTTTTACCTCCAGTATTGTGTCACCGGCCTGGTTGGTTTTATCGGGAAACTGTTGTTCCGGCTGTCTTCCTATCATCATTCTGACAATGCCGTCCACCGTAGCCCCGCCGACGCTTAAGGCCCCCGACGGTTCCCCGTCACGCAGCACCTCCACCCGATCGCCGACGGCAAAGATATCTTCCATCCTGTGGGAAATCAAAATTACCGCAATTCCTTCCTCCCTGAGCTTTCTGATAATCTGATAGAGATTTTCCGTCTCCTCGGTGGTAAGGGCCGCCGTCGGTTCATCGAAGATAATAATTGAAGCGTCGTAGGACAGGGCCTTTGCAATCTCAATTAGCTGGCGCTGTGCAACACTGTACTGCCGCACCAGCGAATCCGGCGGAAAATGGATTCCGATCCGGTCCATCAGCTCCTCGGCCTCTCTCTTCAGACCCTTCCCATCCACAATTCCCGCATTCGACTTATACCGTCCTACGAAAATATTTTCCGCCACGGTCATCTCCTCAATCTGCACCAACTCCTGATGCACCATGCTGATTCCCAGGCGGATGGCATCCAGGGGACGTTCAATCTGTACTTTTCTGCCGTCAATGAAGATTTCTCCCGAGGTCGGTTTCTCGACACCCGCCAGAATTTTCATCAATGTCGATTTGCCGGCTCCGTTCTCACCGCAGAGGCACAGCACCTCTCCCTTTCTCAGTTCCAGGTTCACATCCGTCAGAGCCTTGATACCGCCGTATCTTTTGTAAATATGTCTCATTTCCAGAATGTTTTCACTCATATAAAACTCCCTCAGATTGCCGGTTTAAACCTGAATCCTGTGCAGCCTTGCCGCATTCCGATACATAATCCCGTCGATTTCCTCCCCGGTGAACAACGGCCATCCACTGGCCTTACATATGATGTTTATCTTCTCTGTCACGTATTCCACCCACCGCGTCACGTCGTCATAGGGATCCTCTCCAAAACAGTCGAAATTGCAGGCCACAAAGTCGGTGGCGAACATCACCTGGCCGATTACGCCGTATTCTTTCGCTAAAACCAGGTTCCAGACCGTGGAAACTTCCCGGTCGTAGCACATGGCCAAATCCGTATAGAGATTCTCATCCGTAGCCATCTGCGTAAAGAGCTGTTCCGCCCAGGGGTATCCCAGATGCTCCACGTTGATTCTCAGGTTCGGAAAATCCAGGACTATCTCATTCAGGTCGTAGAGCGAGGTGTACTCGGCCGGCGCCAGAATTGCCTTTCCGATCTGCGCGGAGTGGTGGAACTGAACCACAATTCCCTGCTCATCTGCAAATTCATAGAAAGGATAAGCCGCGTTTACATTGGAGTGGTAATGGCTGAACGGAGGAGCCATCAAAACGCCCCTGCATCCATTTTCCAAAACGGCCCGTTTCAGATATTCGAAGTCTTTCCTATTGAACCGTCCGCCCTTGTCCACCGCCTCCACGCTGCAAAACGGGATAAAAAAATCGGGATATTTGTGATAACATTCCATCACGTACTCTTCACCAAATGAAGTGTCGAAGATCCTCCGCATCGCCTGTCCCATAGCGACCGCTTTTTCTACTCCCGCCCGCCTGTAACTCTCCACCAGAAAATCCACATCCGTCGTTTTTTTCGGAAACGACATCCCGTATTTCCCGTATGTCTCTGCCGAAAAACCTCCGCTCTCTGCCAAATGCATATGCGCGTCAATAATCATATTAAGCCTCCTGCCCTCTTCGCTTTCACCTGCCGTGTAATGGTTCAATTTATCCTGAACCATTACTCCGCCGTACTTTATGATCTGTATCCATTGATACAATACTAACATTGGTGCAACTTTTATCACAAGAACTTTTTTACCGCCATTTCCCACAAATTTATCGGTCTATTTTTGGTCAATATCCACAATTTCCTGATTTATCCATTTTATTCTTCATAATTTTATATCAAAATATGTTTTTACATCCTATTATCATTTTACACACTGATAAAATCAGATTGACATTCCATTCAAAAATTGATAAATTCATTTATATGATAAACTTTTATCCGAATCAGGAGGCAACGGTATGAAAAACGCAAACGTAACACTGCAGGTGATAGCCGACAAGGCGCATGTTTCCAAGGCCCTCGTATCAAGAGTTCTCAACAACAGACCCGTCAGAGTGTCCGAACAGAAAAGAGCGCAGATTTTGAAAATCGCGAATGAACTGGATTATATTCCTTCCGGGCAGATTCTTACCGGTGTATCCTCGCCGCGGCTCAACAAGACGATTGCCCTCATACAGCCGAACCTGAACTTCCAGTTTCTCGCCCAGATTACGGAGGGCGTCATTGAACACGCCTATGACAATGGATATTCCGTCATTGTGTTTGACAGCAAGGAGGACAGCGCCCTGGAATTAAAATACCTGGAACTCTGCCATACGCTGGGTGTGAACGGCATTATCCTGAACTCTTTCGCCAACAGCAATAACAGGAATTACATCGAAAAACTGCACGAATGGGAACTGCCCGTAGTCTTTATCGACTGCTACCCCAATGATAAACGTTTTTCCATTGTCTCCTCGCAGAACCGTGATTATATGTACCTCCTGACCGAGAGCCTGATCGCCAGAGGCCACCAGAATATTTTAAGCATCATCCAGGACAAGTCCACTCTGACCAATGTATCACTGGAACGCTTAAACGGATATTATGCTGCGATGAACAAACACGGACTTCCCGGATACAATGAGATAATTTATCCGGACCGCGATTACAGGCAGCAGCCGATCTTCTCGCTCTTAAATTCCTCGCAGAAGTTCAGTGCATTTATTATCAATACGGCGTGGGATGTCCCTAATTTTATCAATTTGATTCATGAGACAAAGTATCTGGAACATAATGATTTTGAGATTGGGGTGTTTGACGATTTCATGATACCGTTCACCGAATACAGCGCCGGTTCCAACAAGAATATTTATGATAAGATCGTGAGCGTTGTCACGCAGCGCCCGAAAGAAATTGCCGTCCAGTCCGTGGACATCCTGATTGAAAGTATAAAAAAGGGGGAAGCATTCTCCCCTGTGCAGAAATTTACGGACTGCGACCTCGTTCTGATCAAACAGCCGGAATAGATTTCGGAATGTCCCAAAGCCTCCCGTCAATTCTGCCGTGGCTCCGGAACATCCGAAGGTGGAGTGAAAAGACTGAGACTGTCCTTTCACTCCTTTTTATGAAGGTAAATTGTCTAGGTAAAGAGTTTACGAAGTGTAATTTTATATCCATACAAACGTTTTTTGAGCGGCTCTGATACGTTCACACCTATTTTATAAGCTGCTCAATCTGATCCCATATTTCATTCATCTGTCTGGCGCTGTCGAGGGCGTCTTTCTTCTTTTCCAGGGCCTGGTTCAGTTTTGAGATGGCATCATCATATTTTTTCTCCTTTGCATCCTGACGGTTCTTTGCCTTCAGGACTTTTACCTGGCTGTCGGCTTCCACATAGGAAACGCGTGCATCCTCCAGATTATCCTTCAGCGCATTCACCTGTTTCCACAGCTCCTTGTTTTCTTTCAGTTTCCCGGCCTCTTTCTGAGCCTTTTTTGCGGCCTTTAACGCATCGGAAACGGCCTTATTCTCCGCCTTAAGACTCCTTATTTCTTTGCCCGTGTTCTCCATCTCCTGGCGAATCTGCGCCGATTCATTTTTATACTCTGACTTTGTCCCTGCCGCAAATACCGGAAAATTCATAATGCAGACAAGCGCTGCCGTGCATAATATTAACGGTGTTTTTTTCATGGTTCTCTCTCCTTTCGATGTCCGTCTTGTGATGATGTTTCTTTGACTTCTCAATCATACCATTTTCCACCCCGGCCATAAAAGGCCGAAACTGTGGCAAAATTGTGGCAGACGTTTACGAATTCCTGTCGGAATGGTAATATACATCTAAAGTAAAAATTTCGGAGGCAGCTATGGCAAAACGCATCTATGTGGCAGATGATGAATTTCATATACGCACTTTAATACAGACCTTTCTGGCTAACGAAGGATATGAGGTGGAGACATTTTCGGACGGCGGCAGTCTATTTGCCGCTTTTACCGAATCATGCCCCGATTTGATTATTCTCGATATCATGATGCCCGGCACGGACGGCCTTACTCTCTGCGCTGCAATAAGGAAAATAAGCCAGGTTCCCATCATCATCGTGTCCGCCAAGGACAGCCCTCTCGACCGCGTCACCGGAATTACGCTGGGCAGTGATGATTATATGGTCAAACCGTTTCTCCCCCTGGAACTGGTCACCCGGGTCAGGGCCTTATTCCGGCGCGCCGGGTACGGACAACCTGAGCCTGAAACAGCCCTGGTGTATGGAGGCCTCAGTCTGGAACGCGGCTCCCGCTCCATTTCGGCCGGAAATCAGCCTTTTTCCGTGACTCCGATGGAATTTGATTTCCTGACCTATATGATGGAGCACAAAAACCAGGCCGTATCCAAGCGGGAACTTCTGAAAGAGGTATGGAAACTACCCGATTATACGCTTGACACAAGAGTTGCGGACGATCTTGTAAAGCGTCTGCGGCGCAAACTGAAAGATACAGACTGCGGAGTTTCCATTGAAACGGTGTGGGGTTTCGGCTTCCGCCTGAACTGTGAAAGTGAGGAATGAAGATGATTTCCCGTATCCGTATGCGTATTTTTATCCCCGTGCTTGTTGTGATTGTAATCTTTCCCCTTCTGTCCTGGGGGATCTTCTCGTCCACCTCCGGCTGGTATATGAACCGTCTGTCCAGGAAGAGCCTGTCATTTCTGATGAATTCCATCGTTTCCACGGCGGAGACGCTGTATTCCGGCAGCGATGACAGGGACCGCGCCGATGAAAAAGACCTGTCGAAGGAACTTATGAACCAGGTAAAATCATTTATCAGGAAGGACCGACCGGAGGCACAGCTTCTGACAATGAATTCCCGGATGAAGCTCACCTACCCGAAGTCGGGCAATGAGCAGCCAGACACCCAGGCGCTTTATCAGGTCTGCAGGGAAACTGTCTATAATGGCACTCTGAGCGGGGACGGCTCCGGGGTGGAAGAGGTCTCGGTCGGAGGCACGCGTTACCTGCTCAGTATGTATGAGGCTGAAAGCAGCGGAAATGTCCGCAATAAATATATGTTCGGATATGTGGCGGTCCCCGACACCCGTGCCCTCATCTCCTACACCGGCACTCTGCTGCTTCTCATCGCGGGCATTCTGTGTCTGCTCTCCCTGGTTGCCGTCTGGTTTATCGCGGGCGGAATTTCAAAACCGCTTCAGGCGCTCTGCCGCCATACGCATGCCATTGGCAAGGGAAACTTCTCCCCTATTGACGAACGGTCCTCCATTCGGGAAATTGAGGAACTCCGATGTTCTTTTAACAGGATGTCTGAGGATTTAGAGAGAATGAACCGTCAGCAGAATGTATTTTTCCAGAATGCATCCCATGAGCTGCGCACACCGCTTATGTCCATCTGCGGCTATGCCCAGGGGATCCAGTGTAACGTATTTCCTGACCACAATGAAGCAGCCGGTGTCATCCTCACGGAATCGATGCGCATGAAAGAACTTGTGGACGGTATCCTCACCATTTCGAAAATGGACAGCCGCTGCCTGGCGCTGGAAAAAACATGCATGGATTTGAATGATTTTATGAAAAATGAAATGACGGCGCTCCGGGGCATGGAACTCATGGAACATATCCGCCTTGAGGCCATTCCCCTGCGCGAAAAAATCACCGTATCCGCCGATCCGGCTCTGTTATCCAAAGCGTTTCGGAATGTCATTTCAAACTGTGTCAGATATGCCTCCGAGAAGGTCACTTCGGAGATAAGTGTAAATGACGGCTGGGGCCATATTGTGATCACCGACGACGGGCAGGGATTTGATGAGGAAGATCTCCCCCATGTTTTTGAACGCTTTTACAAAGGCCCCGGAGGAAATTTCGGCATCGGGCTGTCGATTGTCCGCACAGCCATGGAATATATGGGCGGCAGAGCCGAAGCCTGCAATGCAGAATCTCCGGTTCACGGAGCCAGGTTTGTACTTTCGCTGCCCCTGGACTGCGTGTATCCCGGGACGGCCTCCAGAAGCGCTTCTCCCGTCACGCCTGTCAACAGTTTTACCGAATAGGAGAACTCCCCGTCCGTCCACAGCGCCAGGCTGTAGCTGCCGTCGTTTCCCTTCAGCGTCACCTTATTTCCTCCAACCACATACTCCTCCGCTAAACTGTAAACGTTATAATCTCCCGAGTTGTCTTCCGTTCCCGCCGACATCCTGTATGTGGCGCTCTGTCCCTCCCCGCTGTACGTGATTTGGGCCAGTTCCTTCCAATAAGCCGTATATACGGTCTCCTCCGCCTCAAACGGAAGTGCCGCCGGCTCTTCAACCGTAAAACCGACCAATACGGAAAGCTCCTCCCGGGAGGCACACTTCCTGATATCCGGTATCTCCTGTACCGGGGAAGTCGGTTTCACTCCCGGCTGTATCCTGTTAAACAGCCCCGGCATCGAAATAGCTCCCAGAAGCAAAGCCGTCAGGCAGGCCGCGGCCGCCAGATATTTCCTGTATCGGAGGAAATGGGCTTTTCGGTACGGTATAAAACAGATATCCGCCTCTGCGATATTACTTAAAATGCGTTCCCGCATCTCGCCGGTCACTTCTACCTCGTCCATGATCTGTTCATACCGTTTCCTCAAAGTCATATACCTCCTTCAAAATCTCCTTCAATTTTTCCCTGCCCCGGTGCAGGCCGGAGCGGACTGTGGATTCATTCTTCTTTAGAATATCCGCAATCTGGGCGGTGGAGTAGCCTTCATAATAAAACAGATGAACAATCTCTCTGCAGCTGACCGGGAGCGCCTTGACGGCCTCCCATACAAACGACAAATCTTCCTTATGCTCCGACACCAGGGTCTCGCTCAGTTCATCGGTGCTTCTTATCTTATTATACTCGATCCTGTTCTTGCTCAGATTTCCCGCTACCCGCATCAGCCACGCCTTTTCGTGGACCGCATTTTCAAAATGGGGAGCCGTTTTTAAAAACTGAATCAATGTTTCCTGGAGGATTTCCTCCGCATCGCTCATATTGTGCAGATAGGAGTAGGAAAGGCGCAGGATGCTGTTTCCGTAATCAGTCATCAGCCGTTCTGCCTGCTCATTGACAGCCGCCCTGCCATGGCTCTTTTCCGCAGAGATTCCTTTTACGGCAGCGGCCGCTATGGAGAAAAGCCTTCCCCAGCTCCTGTACACCCACTCTGCAAAACTGTTTTCACACCAAAGGTATGTCATGACCGTCATCCGTTCCTCCTGCCTACTTTATCGTCTGAATCAGAGCCTGTATATCCACGCTGCTCATGCCGCCACCGCCACCGACCGAAAAGCTGAATCCGCCGTCTGTCCACACCGCGGCGTTCACCTTTGAATCATCTCCCCTTAAAATGACGTGACGGCCATCCACCTCAGTCCTTCTTATCTCCCGGTACTGTGTGTAGTCTCCGCTGATATCACCAGTTCCCGCCGTCTTGCGGATCCTCAGACGGCGGCCATCCTGACTGCCGGAATAGACAATCTCAATCATCTGATCCTGTATGGACCGGATGGCACACTGCGTATATCCTTCTATTTTATCCGGAACCGTAATTCCAAAACCGGCATTCTGCGCCGCTTCCCCCAATGTCCTGCACTCCGTAAACGGATTTGCCGTCTCCACAGTTCTTCCTAAAGAAATTCCAGTATTGACAGGCACTGCACTGCTTCCTTCTGCAGCCGGAGTAACCGCCATCATACTGCATATTGCAAGTACCGCTAATTCTTTCAACATATCTGATTCCTTCTTTCTTGTATTCCAGCTGAACCACATTAACGCTGTTCTACCCTGTATACAGATAAGAAGAAGGGATTGTTGCAGGGTTTCAGAAAATATTTTTTAATTTCCCCGCTCCGTCAGCATCCGGTTGAGCTAATTGGCGCTGCTCCTCGTTCTCCAGTAAGTATAGATACGGACGGCGGCCATAATCAGTGCAAAAGCAACGGATTTCCGGCAACCTGCCTCAGCGGCGGGATCAAATGCCCTCTGCCTTTTCCCCAGCGTAATTTTTCATACGATGAATCCCGCCGCCGTCTCCTGCTGCCTGTCTATGTAATCCTGCAGCACTCTCAGGCCCAGACGGAGCTCTTCATCTGACCGGGCCGAACAGGTGGCCACCCTGACTGCGTTGGCCTTCACCTGATTTCCTACCGAGAAACGCTCGGCTCCGAAGACACTCACGCCCTGATACTTAAGCTCCGTCTCGCACTGTTTTCCGCTGCACTGTTTTGGAAGCTCCAGCCATTGGTAGTACGACTCTTTCCACAGTCCGCTTTCCGGGAAAAATGAGGCGTATATCCGGTTGCGCTCCACTGCGGCCGCCCGTTTCTTCTGTATGATTTTGTGTGCCATCCCGCTTCTGATTATCTCGGCGGCGATCTCCATATTTAAGGAGGAAATTTTCAGATTCTGGCTGAACATTCCCTGTTCCATCGCATTGATGTATTTCTCCGGCAGACGCAGATAGGCAATCCGAAGTCCCGGACAGAGCGGTTTTGAGAGGCCGCTGACAAAAATACAGTGCTCCGGCGCTTCCAGCGTCAGAGGCGAGTAGGGCGGCTCCAGCAATGCGGCATAATTGTCGTCCTCAATTGCAATCAAATCCCTGTTGCGTATGATCTCTGCTATTTCTTTTTTGCGGTGTGCGGAAAATGCACGGTTGGTGGGATTTCCACCCGCCGGCATCATATAGATTCCCCTGACCTTCTGAAGCAGGCAGGCATTTTCCAGCTTATCGGGCCGCATTCCCCATTCGTCACTTTCAATCGGGACAAGCTGGAGGTAAAGAAGGTTGGCCAGGCTGATGAAATTAGGGTAGGTGTAAGTATCGACGGCAATGCGGTCCCCTGCCTCAAAGAGGGTCGACAAAACGGTTGCCAGGGCATTCTGGGCTCCTGCGGCAATCATCGTGTTATGCTCGTCCGCATCAAGGCCAAACCGTTTCAGCCACCCGGCCGCGGTCACAATCTGCCCCCGGTCACCCAGCGGATGGGAATATTCAAATAGCTGCTCCGAAAACGGTTTTTTCAGTAGTTCGACCGTCAAATCACGGATGGCGGCATTTGACTCATAAAAAGGATGGATGAGCGCCAGCTCAATCCTGGGGCCGGCGCTCTTCTCCACCGTCGACGTGGGCACGTTGGCATAGGGGGCTACAAAGGTCCCCTTTCCGGTTATCGCGTGTATCAGCCCCCGCATCTCACAAAGTTTATACGCTTTTGTGATTGTGCTGAGGTTCAAATCCAGAAAATCGGCCAACTCCCTCTGGGGAGGCAGCTTCGTATTGGCGGTCAGAATTCCGCCCCTGATATCACGTTCCAGCATATCCGCAAGGCAATAGTAGATGGGATAGGTCAGCTCTTTTTTTTCCGGTTTCCATGACATCGGATATTCATCGAAAGAATTGATTGGCATAATGCTCTCCTTTATTCTGCGGCACGGTTGACGGCTCCGGTCATTGCGGCGCGGTTGACTGGCCGACAGGAGGGATGACCGGCTGGACGTCCTCCCGGCCGACTGTGTTTCCCGGTCCTGCAGGACCCTGGCCGCCATCCGGTGACTGGGCGGATTCGGACGGAATCCCCGGAAATTGCACTGTGGGCTGGTTTGCCAGGGTACCTGCCGTTCCCGGCTGTCCCGCCTGCGGCTGTTCCGTTCCCGGCTGTCCCGCCTGCGGCTGTTCCATTCCCGGCTGTCCCGCCTGCGGCTGTTCCGTTCCGGACGGATTTACCGGAGACTGCACTCCCGGCTGGTTCTCCCTGGATTCCGCCGTTCCGGGCTGGTTCCCCTGCTGTGGAGCTTCCGGCCGGCTGCTCTGCTGTCCCGCCGTCCCATTCTTGTTTTCCGGCTGTGCCGCTGTTCCTCCCTGTGCAGCATTTCCAGTTCCGGAAGACGATGAGGAGGAAGGCGCCTTTCCGGCCGGAACGGATGTGGTTTTTCCGTTTTCCGTTCCTTCCAGATGGTAACAAAGCACAGGAATTCCCGCTTTGATATTTTCATAAATGGTTTTGGCCACGGCGGGAGGCAGGTTGATACAGCCGTGTGAACCATTCTTTTTATAGATCGTTCCTCCAAAACTGGTACGCCAGTATCCGTCATGCATCCCGATATTTCCGTTAAACGGCATCCAGTATGTAACGGGAGTATTGTAATTCTTTCCCCGGAGCACCGCATTGCGCTGTTTGTAGGTCAGCTCATAGGCACCTGCCGGAGTGCTCCATCCCTTTGATTCATTTCCGGAGACAAAGTCCGATTCGATCAGAAGTTTGCCCTCTTTATAAAAATACAGATGCTGGGCGGTCAGGTTCATTTCCACATAAGTATCCCCATAATCCGGGCCGTCATGACTGGCCGCCGTCTGCCGGTAAATGGGTTCCCGCTCCCGGCTCTCTCCGCCCTCTATCATCTCAACCAGGGCCGCGGCCTCCTTCTCCTTGTCAATCATCCAGCCGTAATGCCCCTTTGTTATGGTCACGGCCGGCCCATAGGATGTCTTTAATTCTTTCGGCCGGTAAGCCGTGTTGTACTTCTCCGCCAGCTCCTGCACATATGCCTCCGCTGCCTCCATTTTTACGGTAACCTCCCCGTCGCGGCCTTCCACAAGCCAGTTGAGGGTGCGGCTTCCGTCAAGCACCTCCGACCGGCTGCCGAAGCGGTAGGTTACAGTCACATCCGCATAGGGTTTGAATGCCTCTTTTCTGCTTATCAGGCCGGGATCCTCCCCGGTAATGTCCGGCTTCCTATAAATGCCCGATTCATCCAGGGAAATCCGGCTTTTTAACCCTGAAACCGCATTGGCAATCTCCTCCGAAAGCCGCTCCGGAACCGGGGCATTCCCCAATTCTTCCGGAACAATTGAAAGTCCGTTCTCCGGTTCCCAGGTAAGAAATGCGTCGGCCGGTTCCGTGATAAGTTCCGGATCCATGCAATCAAGGGAATTGATTGCAGCTGCCAGCTTTTCTCTGTCAAATACCACCGAAGACACAGGCAGATATTCCTTTTTCCCGCCAAAATACCGGAGTCCCCACAATAACGGCTTCTGTTCTTTTAAAATTGCTTCCATCGTTCCGTCATAGATTGGGGAAAGGCCAATTTCACTGCCGCATATCCGTTCTTCGCTCCCGCCCCGTTCTTCCAGAACCAGTTCATAGCGGCCAACGGCTCCGTCTAATTGTTTTTTCACCTCATCGGCAGTCAGGCCGGAGGCAGGGATTCCCCCGATCATTGTATTTGGCAGAAACTTGCTTTTATAGTTCAGGCCGAACAGGCAATAAACCGACATCAACACCGCCGCGCTTCCGGCAAATATCATTTTAAATCCCGCAGGTAATTTGCCCGCATATCTTCTCTTCTTTTTCTTACGGCGCTTCGGCAAGCCGTTCTTTGAGCTTACCGTACAAATCCCGGTGTTTTCTGTTGTTATGCGTTTACGGCTTCTTCTCGTTCTTTCGTCCATTCCACAGTCTACTCCTTATTTCACACTGCGTTTCAGCCGCAGTATCGAATTCACCGTAATTATAGCATTAACATTGTACCACTAAAACAGGATAATTGTATGGCGCACAATTAACTTTTCAGGGGATCTGGAAAACAGGAATCCCTAAGAGGCAGCCTACGGGGTTATCGGAACCGCTGTTTTCACAGATACGTATTCTTATACTCCTCCCGGACATGATCGGGAACCAGGCTGCCGCCCGTCGCCCATGCGATGTGGACGGCCCCGGCCATTTTATCCTGAAGGCCCTGTTCCTTTATATAGTCACGCGTCTCATGATAGACATTCAGATGGGCCGGACCTGTGAAGGCCGCACAGGCACTGGGCTCCAGGAAAATCTGTTCCGTTCTGATCAGGTCCCTCATATATTCATAGAGATTCCCGTCCCGGATCGTGAAAATGCCGCTCAGCATTGGTTCCATCACCTTTCCCACAAAACCGGAAGGCCGCCCTACCGCCAGTCCGTCCGCATGGGTCAGCCCGGTCAGGCCTATGTCCTGTACAGATATGGCGCTATGGAGTTTTGTCGCCATTCCGGCAAGCATACAGGGAGCCTGCGTCGGTTCCACAAAGAAACAGTGCACCGCATCCTGAAACACCTGTTTCAGGCCAAAGCTCACGCCGCCCGGCGCTCCACCCACTCCGCATGGAAGGTAGACGAACAGAGGATGGGCCGGATCCACGGTAATTCCCAGTTCCTCCAGCTGTGAGACAAGGCGTTTTGCCGCTACGGCATATCCGAGGAACAGATTTCTGGAATTCTCGTCGTCCACAAAATAACTATTTGGATTCTGGTCTGACAATTTCCTGCCGTTGACGACCGCCTCACTGTAATCCGACTCATATTCGATAACGGTTACGCCGCGGCTTCTCAGCAGATCTTTTTTCCACTGTTTCGCATCTGCGGACATATGTACAACTGCATTGTATCCGATGGCGGCGCTCATAATCCCGATGCTCATTCCCAGATTTCCAGTGGAGCCCACCTGTATCGTATAGTGACTGAAAAACCGGCGGTTTTCTTCGGATGCAAGCCGGGAATAGGATTCCTCCGGGTTAATGAGGCCGTGCTCTAAAGCCAGTTCCTCCGTGTGCTTGAGCACCTCATAAATGCCGCCCCTCGCTTTGATGGATCCGGCAATTGCCAGATGGCTGTCCTCTTTTAAAAGCAACCTGCCCTCCAGACCGGCATGATATGTATCGTTCAGCAGCTTCTGCATATTGGGGATCGGCTTCAGCACGGACTCAATCAGGCCTCCCCGCTCCTTCGTTTCCGGAAAACACTGCATGATGAACGGAGCAAACCGTTTCATCCTCTTCTCCGCGTCGTCGATATCCTCCATGGTAAGCTCCTGCCCTTTTGATCCGGTATTGAAATCCGTTTTATCCGGATTGATCCATACCAGTTCCTTTTCCAACGCCACGTCCCGAAGCACCGGTGTTTCCGTGAGCGCCCGGGTTATTTCAACCGTTTTTTCCATAATAACCATTCCTTCCTTTATTTTTTCATCGTCCAGACGGCTCCGCCGTTAATCAGGACGCCCGGGAACATGGAGATAATTAAGGAGAAGAAAAAGCTGTCCTTCTTTCTCTTCTCCGTTCACCCCCCGACCGGCTGCATCAGTTCCAGAATTATCCCATCGGGGTCTTTAAAATAAAGCGCCCTGCTTTTTCCAAATCCATATCCGGTAAAGTCAAAATCCTGCGGCCCGGACAGGCATTCAACCCCCTGTGCCTTCAGTGACTCATAGACTTGATCGATGTCTGCCACCCTGAAGCAGACCTCCGATATGGACACCCTGTGCAGATCGCAGCCCGATTCCTCCGCCCCTTCTCCAAGAAATTGGATCAGTTCTATCGGCGGAGAAATGATGTTTTCGCTGCCGTTTAAATAAGCCACCCGGACTCTCACACTTTTTCCGGCAAACAGGCGGTCCGTTTTCTCCCCTTCCATCAACAGTTCTCCCTGAAAAGCAAGTCCCAGGACATTTTTGTAAAAATTAATGGAACGGTCCATATCACTTACGGTAAGGCCGATATGAAGCACTTCCTGAAGCATTTTTTCTCCTCCTTTTCCACTCTTTCTATTGTCTCAAATCAAGCATTAATTAACGGGTAATGCAGGCAACCTGTGTAATTCCTCCCTAAAAGGGAAAAAGAACCTCCCAAGAGCAGCCGCTCTCGGGAGATTCGCTCCGTATCTTTTCAATTTTATTCTGTTTCTCCCATGATGTCAATACGTAACGCCGTTACCGGATACGGAGCGGCATCATCATATCCCTTATATTTCCGGGCCTCTGAAAATGTCAGGTTGAATCTGTCCCTCTCTTCGTATATAATGAAACACATAAGTAAGGAGGGAACATGCAATGGACTTAATCAACCAATTTGTAGAAAATTATAAGAAAAAAATGACTTTTTACGATATGGCGGGCCGCCTTGCCGCCACTCAGCTGGAGGAGGCTATGCAGGCCGCCGGTATCCGTGCCATTGTCACCTCCCGTGCCAAAAATCCGGTCCGTTTAAAAAGCAAGGTTTTACATCGCAATGCAGCACGTACCGCCCCTTACAAAAATATGAAGGAAATCTATGAGGATATTGCGGATTTATCAGGAGTCCGGGTTTCCCTCTACTTCCCGGGCGACCGTGATAAAGTCCACGCCCTGATTGCCGATCTTTTTACGATCCAGGAAATCCGGCAGTTCCCCGATCAGTCCAAACCGCCGACCTACAATAAACGGTTCTCCGGCTATTGGGCAAATCATTACCGCGCAAATATGAAGGAAGAAAATCTGACCCCTCAGCAGAAAAAATACGCTGCCGCCAAGCTTGAAATCCAGGTCGCTTCCGTCTTGATGCACGCCTGGTCCGAGGTGGAACACGATCTCCTTTACAAACCGCTGCAGGGAACGCTGTCCGATGAAGAGCTTGCCATTATTGATGAACTGAACGGTCTTCTTCTCGTCGGGGAAATTGCCCTGGAACGTCTCCAGAGCGCCGGGAATGAACGAATCCGCAACAAGAACGCCGCCTTCGGCAGCCAATATGATCTGGCCTCCTACCTCTATAACTACTTGAGCAATAACTTCCGGCCGGAGGACATTGAACTCCGAATGGGGAATATCGAGCTGCTGTACCGGCTTCTCAGCCGTTTAAAAATGGTCAGTGTCAAAGAGATAGAACCCGTCTTAAAATCCGTCAAGTTTGAAAAAGACAAACGGAATATTTCCCAGCAGATTATTGATCAGATTATCACGGGAAGTGAACGGCGCTATCAGACTTATCAGGAACTCAGGCTCAGGCAGGACGGGACGGATCCGGAGCTGGATCAGGCCATCAACTATTTCTTTGAACAATGGGTCCCTCTGGAGAAATATCTCAACCGCGCCACCTACCCCAATTCCCCCAGGACGAGAGGCGCTTTTAACATCAACCGCTTAAAACGGATGGAGCTGCTTGATCAGGAGACCTTAAACCAGATTGTCCTGCTGAGGAAATTAAGAAATGTTTTGATTCACGATATTGAAATTCCTGATCGGGAGTCGATTATGAAACAGGGGCAAGAAGCCCATGATCTTCTTTTGCGACTTACTAAAACGCCGGAAGAAAATGCGGTTCCTGTTCATAAGTAGGATTCTTCACATCGTGAGACGTGCAGCTGTCGGCGGCATGACGCTTTTTGACCGGCTGTGACGGCAGCAGAAAGTGAGATACCAAGTGAAATTCAGGAGTGAAATTCCAATGGCAAGATAAGCTTGACATATTGCCTCTGAAAAGTTATGATAGACCGTACGGGAATGAAGTTCTCCCTCAGTGTGTTACATACTGGAACCGCTCATTAAGCTGATGACTTCTGCGTAGACTACGTGGAAACCATCGGCTTTTTTTATATCATAGGAAAGTGCTCCTATGATATAAAAAGCCCTCCGGGCAGGATGCGCACTCGCGCGAAGATGTAATATGCCGCTAAGCGGCCGCGCTCGGCGCGAGAGTCCGGGCAGGACGCACATTGGCGCCGGGCTTGGAGGAGTTCTGAAAACGTCCGTATACGTTTTCCGCCATAAAATTCAGGAGGATTGTTATGTTACTCAGTATCGCTTTAATGATGATTGTAGGGATGTTTACGGGCTGGCTTTGTAAAAAAATGCATTTGCCCGCCCTGATGGGAATGATTTTTACAGGGATTATCCTAGGACCATATGCGTTTAATCTGATAGACGGTTCCATTCTCGGCATTTCTTCAGAACTTCGGAGAATTGCACTGATTATTATCCTGACGAGGGCCGGGTTATCCCTCGACATCAATGATTTAAAGAAAGTCGGCCGCCCCGCCGTTCTGATGTGTTTTGTTCCGGCCTGCTTTGAGATTCTGGGCATGATTATTCTGGCTCCGCGTCTTCTGGGCATAAGTATCCTGGATGCAGCAATTATGGGGGCCGTGGTCGGGGCTGTTTCCCCGGCCGTCATTGTCCCTAAAATGCTGAAGCTGATTGAGGAGGAACGCGGGACTAAAAAAGGGATCCCTCAGCTTATTCTGGCAGGAGCCTCGGTGGATGATGTCTTTGTCATTGTCATGTTTTCCGCCTTCACCGGTCTTGCCCAGGGCGGCAGTATTTCCCCGGCCGCATTTATAAAGATCCCGGTCTCGATTCTGATTGGAATGGCTTCCGGGCTTCTGATCGGATATGTGCTGTCCAGATACTTTAAACGGTTTCATATGAGGGACACGGTGAAAGTCATTATTCTTCTGAGCCTCTCCTTTATCCTCGTATCGCTGGAGGACCGCTTTTCGGACCTGATTCCGTTCTCTGCCCTGATTGCGGTTATGTGCGTCGGAATTGCGCTGAAAGAAAAACGGGAGGTTGTGGCCGCCAGGCTTTCAATGAAATTTAACAAGCTGTGGGTATGCGCGGAAGTCCTGCTCTTTGTGCTGGTGGGGGCCACCGTTGATTTAAAATATGCCGCGGCCGCCGGTCCCGCGGCAGTTCTTCTGATCGCCGGAGTCCTGGTCTTCCGGATGGCAGGCGTTTTATTCTGCCTGATTAAAACGAAGTTAAATGGAAAAGAGCGCGTTTTCTGCATGATCGCATACATGCCGAAAGCGACCGTACAGGCCGCAATCGGAGGACTGCCGCTTGCAATGGGACTGTCCTGCGGAAACATTGTGCTGACGGTGGCGGTGCTTGCCATCTTGATCACTGCACCGCTTGGAGCTTTTTTAATCGATTTAACCTACAGGAGACTGCTGGTTTAAACTTACCGTGAGAGTCAAACCGAGGTTATAGCCGATGACAAACCGGCAGTTCCTGCCGGTTCTGCGCATCAGGCCGCCTCTGACGGCGATAACTATTTTTTTCCAAGTCTGGCAATTCTGATACGGCTTGTTGAGACATCTGGTCAACTATCCGCATTTTCGTTCTCACCGGGCGGGAAAGAGTAGCAGTAAGTCCTGGTCAGAATTCCTATCTCTTCCAGGGCGTTGACTGTCCGGTAGACGGTTGCCATCCCCAGTTTGGGATCTCTTTTTTTCGCCTCATAATAGACATCTTTGCAACTGGTCCAGTTTCCTTCCAGGAGCACATCTAAGAGCATTTCCCGCTGTCCCGTTATTCTCTTTCCCCTTTTCTGGAATTCTTCAATTACCTGTTCTTTCTGCCACATAGCGTTCCTCCTTATTCCTATACCATAACAACCCGGAATCGCAGCCCAGGCTAACCAAATATCATTAAGGGATTCTCCTTTTCTTTGTTCTTTCCGCCATGATAATTTTATGTATACTTACCGAGTTATACGAAGCTAACTTTCGCTTTTAGGTTAGCACCGTATAACTTAGATGTCAATAATTTTTTTCATTTTGTACGATAGCTGTACAATTGGGCGTTGAATGCACTTTTATTCAAATAAAGAAAAAGGCGGCACAACCTGTCTTTCACGCCGCCTACTACTTATTTACTTTCCATGCTCCGCTTTTCCCGGCTGCAATTATTTTTTATAAACAGCGCTGTTCCAGAATTTCCGTGAGAGCCGTTCCGCTGCTGGTGTGGCAGCGTACAATATCCGTCCTCTCGCTGTCCACTTCACCCAGCGCGCATTTAATCATCTTGTGGGAGACTGTGTTTGTAAAGAGTACCAGGATGTCCGGACATCCTATCTTCTTATCGAGATCCGCCGGCATCTGCGTAAACACCTTGGCTTTACATTTATAATTTTTACAAATCTTCTTGTACTGTCCTACCATACGATCATGTCCGCCTACAATAACTACACTCATAATTCACTCTCCTGTCCTGATAAGTTATATTGTATTTTGTGAGTTAGTTTTAACTAACCAAATTATACACAAACACACTTTGACTTGTCTATAGTTTTAGAAGAGAATTATTATCATTAAACCTACCGTTCTCCATGCCTGCATTTTCTGCGGCATTCTATCAGTGAAATTCTGCTTTGCATACCATATCCCAGCCAATCGCGGCATAACAGACGGGATAAGCGTCCGTCACTGCTTCTGCCGGGACCCGGAGCAAAGACGGACGCTTTTTACTTTTATTATATATAATATCCGGTTTTACCGTCCGTTTTCTGCCCAGCATCTGCACTGTTCAATGCGTTTACCGTCATCCCCCTGCTGCTCATCATAGGCAAACTGCTTCAGCAGGCCACAGGGAAATTCATCACACAGTCCGCAGTGTTCCAGTTCTTTCTCTTCACAACAGACTTTTATGGGACAGCTTTCTCCCCAGAACGGTTTGTCAATCTGTACACAGCCTTGGCACCCCATCTGTTCTTTATATTCACATTCTCCGCATAAAATACCACATCTCGACTCAGCCATCACTGTTTTCCTCCACTTTTTGTCTTTTTATGGCTTATTATATCAGAGGAAACATGACAACAGTCTGTCATGTCGCAAAGATTACGCCTTTTCCCAATAAAGACGGTTCTGGACGAAAACTCTTGAAATACAAGTTGATTATATTACACTTGTATAATATACTAAAAGTATAATATAGACAGGAGGTATTCGTATGTCATTAAAACATGGACTGCTGGGTCTGCTAAGCTACGGCAGCATGACGGGATACGAGCTTGACAAAACATTTAAGGATTCCCTTTTCCTGTTCTGGAAGGCACAGACAAGCCAGATTTACCGTGAACTGAACGGAATGGAGCAGTCCGGCTGGCTCACATCGGAAATCGTTTACCAGACCGATAAACCGAACAAAAAGCTCTATTCCCTCACCGAATCGGGAAGGAAAGAACTGCATGACTGGCTTTCTGAGAACAATCTGGACAACGAATTCCAGACGCGCAGCACCTTTTTAATGAAACTCTTTTTCTCGGGTGAAAAAAACGCCGGCGATAATATAAAAATGCTGAAGGAATATAAAGTGAGATGCCTGGAGGAGCTGGATGCCCTGAAGACAGTGGGCGGCAGTATCGAACATTATTCACAGTTCACTTCACAAAACCGGGAACCCGTTTACTGGGGGCTTACCGCCCGCTTTGGGGAGCTGCATATCAAAGCCTGCCTTGAATTTGCGGAAGAAGCCATCAAAACTCTGGAGAAATTACAATGAATATACTCGTATTAAACGGCAGCCCGAAAGGCGGAAAAAGCAACACCTACCGCATAACCTCTGCCTTCCTGGACGGACTTAATGCCCGGGAGAACGGGCAGACGGCGGATAACGGATCAATTAGGGACAGCGAACCTGTTGAGAGCGGCGGACATAAGATCGAAACGGTGGATATCGGCAGTTTAGAAATCGGCCGCTGTCTCGGCTGTTATGCCTGCTGGACCAAAACGCCCGGCCGGTGTGTCCTCGAAGACGATATGGCCGGACTGCTCGCTCAGTATGTGAACGCCGAGCTGGTCATATGGAGCTTCCCGCTCTACTTCTTCGGTATGCCTTCGCAAATCAAGGCCTTTATGGACCGGCTGCTGCCTCTTTTTTTCCCTGTGATTGAAGTGGAAAGCGATGGTACGAACCGCCATCCCTCCCGGTATGATTTGTCGCACCAGCGCCATCTTTTAATCTCTACATGCGGTTTTTACTCGGCAAAAGGCAATTACGACGGCTTGATACGTCAGTTTGAGATACTGTTCGGAGACAGGCTTACAAAAATTCTCTGTCCGGAGGGGGAACTGTTCCGTGTCCCGGAGCTGTCTGTGCGCATCGATGAGTACCTGTCCCATGTCAAAAAAGCGGGAAGGGAATATTCGTCATACGGAGTTTTTACGCAGGAAACGCAGAATAAACTGGAAGAGCTTCTGTATCCGCCCCATATTTTTGTGGAAATGGCAAATGCAGACTGGGAAATGAAGATGGCAGATGGCGGGAACTTCAAAAAAGACGATGCACCGTGAAAACAGAAGATTTCTCCCCTTATACCACAAGGATTGAAACATCCTTTGAAACATGGCTGAAGATTTCGAGGGGAGAAATCGACGGGGCCGAAGCGCTGATGAACCATCTCTACAAGGTTCTGGGCGATTTCAGCGTCATGACCAGAATGGATGAGCTCTTCGGCTCCGGAAAACCGCCAAAGTCCGGCGGCAGGCCGCAGAAAAGCTCCAATATGATACTCCTTCTGCTCCCCTACCTGGCAATGTGGATTTTAACGCCCTTTGATCCCGTTTCAGGAGGAGCGGCTGGAATCCTGGCGGGCAGCCTTGTGATGCTCCTGCATTTTCACTGGCTCCCCACTCCCAATGAACGAATCGGCGCTTTTACCGCCACAGCGATCGGGCTTTTGATGGTGACAGGCGGCGGGGCGCCGTGGCAGGCCGCTCTTCCCTCCCTGGCAATCGGAATCATTCCGGAAGCCGGGCCGGAAACGTCCCCTACAGTCCCGCATAAAATGCTTTCGTCATTGTAATAAAATCCTCTGCCTGGGGCGTCAGGAATGCGTTCTTTTTATAGAGAATCAGTAACGGCACGCAAAACGGCGGATCGTCCACGGTAAAGAGCGCCAGACGGTCCAGGTGGGGCACATGGCGGATGCCGCCCTCCGGCAGAAAGGTGATGCCGAATCCTTCGCTGACCAGATTGACCGCCGTTGTGCTGCTGGTCGTATAAAGAATATCGGCATTCTGCATATTCATTCTCACAAACAGGTTTTCCATCGCCTGTCCCATTACCTGCTCATTCGGCAGGAGGATAAAGCGTTCCCCCCGCAGCTCCTGCATATCGATATATGTGGGATGGGAATGGGAAGTCTTTTTATCCCGCACCGCCGGATGGGCCTTATTAGCCACCAGAAACATCTTCTCATAAAAACAGCCTGATAGACAAAGCCGCCCATCTTATTCGGGATATTCATTAAAGCAAAATCCAGCTTGTCTTCCTCCAAAAGCCCCGACAGTATATTCGAATGGTTCTCGTGCAGAACAATCCTCACCTCTGGATGTGAAGCGGCAAAGGCCGGAAGAATATCCGGGAGCAGTACGGAACCGCGCCACGGCGTCATCCCCACGTTCAGGGTCTGCCTGCTGCCCGTCCTCAACCCCTCTACCTGCGATTCAAACTTGCCGGTTAGCGTCCCCACGCTTTCCAGATAACTGAGATAGAGCCTCCCCGCCTCCGTCAGGACAAGGGGGGTGTGGCTCCGGTCAAACAGCTTGATCTGAAGCTCCTGTTCCAGCCTCCCGATGCACTGGCTCAGATATGGCTGTGACAAATACAGCTTTTCCGCCGCCCTGGAAATACTTCCCTCCCTGGCGACCGTTAAAAAATATTCCGGATTTTTCGTGTACATTTTCTTTCCTCCCAGACTGAAAAAGATTGGTTTTAAAACGTTTTTCCGCATCATGGCACTGTTTCAGGCATAAGATCTACCGTTTCTCGTATTGCAAATTACTTATATCTTTATGACAGAACCGGGAATAGGCATCATGATTCAATCGTGTTATATTATTTTCAACATAAACAACACTTTTGATTCCTCATCCCCCATAATAATATTGCAATACCTGATTTGTCAAGAAATCAGGACGGGGAATTAAAAGGTTACTGTTCACCCCCACAACACATGGTATGAAAGGAGAATTCCTATGAAAAGAGACAATTCCGTTACATCAGCTCCGGCTTCCCGGTCCCAGAAAGACTTAAACCTTCTTTCCGAGGCGGAGTGCAAACTCCTTCTCTCAAGAATTGCAGGACAGCTCGGCATCAGCGATGCCAGAAATCTGCCTTATACGTCAGCTCTTACCAGCCGCAGATAAGTACGGTTCTTAAGATATAACATGGACATGATGAATGGTTTACGGCGGCTGCCGTGGATTCCTTCAGACGATTTATGACCGGGAGGAAACCGCTCTTTCAAGGAGCAGTTTCCTCCCGGTTTTCATGTTTTTACAACATTTTCCGCCCCGGCCGGAAGGGAGTGAATATGCCGCAGAAAAACACTTGACTTTCAGGATTTCATTTAGTATACTATCCACTGTTCACTCGGAGGGTGAGTCATTCGTTTGGAAATGATGAGCTGGATAAGGTGGCAGGCTGAGAAGCCTGTTATCCTGTCCGGCTTTTTTTGAGTGGCAATGAAAAGTCCGCGAAGCGTGCTTTTCGTTGTTGATTCACAGGAAATTACGTTCTTAGTTCAGTAAAAGGAGGACAACACGACATGAATCTGTTACAGGGAAATGTAAAAAACATCTACTTTAAGTATCTGAGCGCCGCATTCGGCAGCGCCCTGATAAGCTCTATCTACGGCCTTGTGGATATGGCCATGGTCGGCCAGTACCAGGGCCCCGGCGGCACCGCGGCGCTGGCCGTGGTTGCGCCGGTCTGGAACATCATCTACAGCCTTGGGCTGCTGACGGGAATCGGCGGTTCCGTACTCTTCAGCGCCGCCAGGGGCAGCGGGGACAGGGGAAAAGAAAACCAGTATTTCACAACGTCCCTGATCTCCACATTACTGCTTGGACTGGCCTGCTGGTTTGCCATCGTACTTTTCGACACACAGATGCTGCTTCTGTTCGGGGCGGAGGAAACGCTTCTCCCACTGGCCAAACAGTATCTTCTGCCGGTTAAATTTATTGTTCCGGTCTTTCTGTTTAACCAGATGCTGGCGGCATTTCTGCGAAACGACAACAATCCCGGCCTGGCTACGGCTGCGGTGCTGTCGGGAGGAATCTTCAATGTGTTCGGGGATTACTTCTTTGTTTTTATACTGGACATGGGAATTATGGGAGCCGGCCTGGCTACGGCCGCCGGGGCGTTTATAACATTTGCTGTTATGCTCACCCATTTCTTTTCATAAAGAAACACGCTTAAAATAGACAAACCGGTTCAGTTTATGGTAAAATTCAGGCAAATCATCGTGACTGGTTTTTCCACCTTTTTCATCGATATTGCCATGGGTATCCTGACCATGCTGTTTAACCGCCAGATTATGAAATATCTGGGAGCCGATTCCCTGTCCGTCTACGGTGTCATTGTCAACATCAGCACAATTGTACAGTGCTGCGCATACAGTGTAGGGCAGGCGTCACAGCCGATTTTCTCCATCAACTTCGGCGCAGGGAAGTGGAACCGCATTAAAGACACGCTGAAATACGCGCTCTATTCCGTATGTTTTTTCAGCGTCATCTGGACTCTCCTGATATTTGCCTTCCCCAACGGGTTTATCCGGATTTTCATGGCTCCGACCGATGAGATTTACCGCATTGCGCCGTTTATTATGAGAAGCTACGGAATTTCCTTCCTGCTGCTTCCGCTGAATATTTTTTCCACCTATTATTTCCAGTCATTGATGAAACCGGGAGCCTCTTTCTTCGTATCGGTCTCCAGGGGACTTATTATAAGTGGAATCTTGATTTACACACTGCCGCTGATGGCGGGAGCCAATTCTCTTTGGTTTGCCATGCCGATCACGGAAGCTGTCGTGGCTGTGGCCGTCGTCGCCCTTATCGGCAGCTACACGAAAAAACTATCAGGGAGGATTGACAATGAATAGAATTATAACGGTTGGACGTGAATTTGGAAGCGGCGGACGTGAACTGGGACGCCGCCTTGCCGGGGAACTCGGGATTGCCTATTACGACAAAGAGATTGTTGCGGAAATTGCAAAACGGACGGCCCTGTCGGAGACGTACATCAGCCAGGTTGTGGAACAGCGCCCGGCCACCATGTTTCCCATCACCATCGGCCGGAGCTTCTACCCCAGGGAAAATATTATCCTGGAGCAGAACTGCACCATCTTCCAGGAACAGAGCCGTATTATCAGGGAAATGGCCGACAAATCGGCCTGCGTCATCGTAGGCCGCTGCGCCGATTACATCCTGCAGGAACAAAATCCCATCCGTATTTTCGTATATGCGGGAATGGAAAGCAAGATGAAACGCTGCCGTGAAAAAGCTGAGCCGCAGGAATCCCTCTCCGACAAAGAGCTGAAACAGCATATACAGAGGGTGGATAAAAACCGCTCCCGGTATTACGGCTTTTACACCAGCCAGGTGTGGGGCGATAAAGCAAACTATGACTTCTGTTTCAATACAACGGACATGGTGATTAAAGACAGGATTCCCGCAATAGCAAACCTTTTAAAATGACGGGGTGAATGGAGCGGTATTTATGATAAACCGATAATCTCATCCACCGGCAGGGATAGAATCATTCCTCTGGCCGGAGTCTGACATCCGCACTTTTCACTGATTTCTTTCATTACTTCCTTCTTGATACATTTGGGAACAACAATGCTTATTACCTCCTGTTCCTCCTGGATGGAGACTTCCATGAATTTGACGGGCTCCTCCAGTCCCTGTCTTCTGCTTTTCAGGATCGTGCCGCCGGTGGCCCCGGCGCCCCTGGCCGCCTCCATCACCTCCCCGCTGTATCCCTGGTTGCAGGACGCAAAAATCATAACATATGAAATGTCTTCCTTCATCTCTTCTTTCATAGCCTCCTCCTTCCTGTCCATATCCCCGCATACGGCCTCTGCCTGATCCTCCTCCAATTGTTTGAGCAGATAGTTCTGAAGGCCGTTTACAGGAATTGTGAACGCAATGCCTCTTCCTCTTTCCCTGATCTTTAATCTTTCTTCCAGCGCTTCAAATACGCCGTGCACACTGCCTTTCAGTACCAGCCCTGCCGTTATGATACGGCCGGATTCACTGAGTCCGCAGATTTCCAAAAACTCCGAACTTGCCGTGCCTTTTCCCCGGAACTGGTATCTGACCTTCACCTGAAAGTCGTCCAGTATCTTTACTACCTTCTTTTCAACGGGTTTATCGGTGATAATCACAAGCATTCTCAATAACAAACTGTCGCTGTGCCCTTCCATTTTCTATTCCTCCTCCAGATCGATGAACTCATAATCTGTCTCTTCAGAGACAGCCGTAACCGGCAGCCGTTTTGCTTTGTATGCGTATACCAGGCCGGTGGCCTGAATTGCAATAATCGGAGCCAGGGCAACAAGCGCCACCACGCCGAATGCATCCGTCGTGATATTGCCTTCAACGCCCACACATGCGCCGATCGCCATCGGAAGCAGGAACGTGGATGTCATTGGGCCGCTGGCAACGCCGCCGGAGTCAAAGGCAATCCCCACAAAGATAGGTTCAACTCTTTTCGCCATAAAAAGGGCAAGTATGTATCCCGGAATCAGGATCCAGTATATGTTGACGCCGGTCAGAATCCGGACCATGGCCAGGGCCACCGCAGCCGAAACGCCGATTGAAAGGCAGCGGTTCATCGAGTTTCTGGATACCGTACCGTTTGTGATGTCTTCGACCTGGTTATTCAGGACCTGTACCGCCGGTTCCGCCTTTACAATATAGAATCCGACCAGCGCTCCGACGGGAACGAGCATCCACTTAAACGGACTTCCGGCCAGTTCCGCTCCCAGCAGGGTCCCAACCGGCGCAAACCCGGTATTGACGCCCGTAAGAAACAGGGTCGTTCCAATTAACGTATACAGAAGTCCCACCAGCAGACGCAAAATCTGTTTTATTCTGTACTGTTTCGTACATAACTGGAAGATGATAAAGACAAGAAGTATGGGGAAAATAATAACCGATACCTCCTTCAGCTGCGCAGGCAGGGCAATAATGAACTGATGAACCACATCCTGCATTGTAAAAAGCTCTACAATTTCAGCCATATCATATGATGCATCCCCGGGATGGAAAAAGAGGCTGAGAAGCAATACCATGAGAATCGGCCCGATACTGCACAGGGCCACAAGGCCGAAGCTGTCGCTGTCACTGTTTTTGTCGCACCTGGCAGACGAAAAACCGATGCCGAGAGCCATAATGAAGGGAACCGTCATAGGCCCCGTGGTCACTCCGCCCGAATCAAAGGCGATTGCCGTAAAATCCGCCGGCACCAAAAACGAGACAAGGAACAGCAAAGGGTATAAAACAATCAAAATTTTCAAAAGGCTGATATTCATTAAGATTCTGAGAACCGCGGCAATGGTAAAAATACCGACGCCGAACGCAACGGTCCAGACAAGAACTGCGTTAGGGATAGATGGAACCTGATTGGACAAAACCTGAAGATCCGGCTCCGCCACCGTGATAATGACTCCTACAACAAAACATACCACAATTGTTATTACTAAATTCTTTGTTTTCACCAGGTGCTGTCCAACGCCTTCCCCAAGAGGCATCATGGTGATTTCCGCTCCAAGCTGGAAGAAACCCATGCCTACTATCAGAAAAAATGCTCCTGTTAAAAACAGGGCAACCGTCCCCACGTCAATCGGCAGTAAAAATATGCTCAGCAGCAATACCACTGTCGTGATTGGAAGAACCGTTGTCAATGATTCCTGTATCTTTTCTTTTAATTTCTTATTCAAATAACCTCCATTTCCTGAATGAATACCTCATGAATAGATATCCGGTTAACGGTTACAGGCGCGCGCTTGTTATTGAGCGCTAACTTATAATAATTGTATCATATTTTATGTCACCTGTCCATTTAGATACCAGATCCAGGTGTTAAGCCCGCGTTAAAATTATTGCAGCCCGGAGTGTATTTGAATCTTGGTTTCCGTCTGGTGTGCATTGCGCTTCGTGGGAAATTTGGGGCGTGCCGATGGCAGGAATGAGCTTTCAGACACACTCTAACAGTTCCAGTTAATCTTAACCGGATTTTTCTCATCCGGAACGGCCGCTTTTTGCAGTGATTCCAGTATCTTCTTTAATTCCGTCTCTGCCAGCTCCTCATAGAGCTTCTGCTTTTCATTCAGCCCCCCACTGCTGTAGGCATAAGCCGCGGCACCGTAAAATGTGAATCCCAGCGCCCCCGTTGGTGAATGGAGCACCGTGCATGCCGTTGAGACGGCGCGGGCCGCTGCCTGGGCCGCCGGTTCTTCCTCCGCGTCTCTTGCGGCCTGGACGGCCTCTTTCAGAGCCGGTTTCACCTCTTTAAGGCTTTTTGTCCCGTCCAGATACTCTTTTGCCGCCCTGACCGCGATTCTAAGCCTATGAACAGTAACCATTGCTCTAACTGATATAAAGTATTTTGACATCACCCATGATTCGTTTTACCTCCGACCGCAGGAAGTCTTCGGCCTCTTTTCTGGAATCTTCACGGTAACAGTATCTGCCTCTGCCCCTTCCCGTCATCCGTTCGCCGTCATATAAGTCGGGCGCGGCGGGAAACGCTTCACTGTTGATTGCCCGGTGCACATAGGAATAGGTCATCAGAATAATTTCAAGAAACATCTGCTTCTTCATCTTCGCGGTCAGCCCCTCTTCCAGCTCTTCGAGAAGGCCCGTATACATTTCTTTCCATCCCTCCGTCAAAATTACCGGTGCAATTAAGAGCCCGCAGGGATATCCCGCCTCACACATCTTATTGACCGCGCTGATTCTCTGCGCCAGTCCCGAGGTGCCAAGTTCAATCCGCCTGATAAGTTCCTGTGGATTCACACTCATACGGAAGATAATCTTCCCCCTGTGTTCCAGAGGCAGAAGCGGATCCACCATATCAAATTTGGATGGGAATGTGAGTTTTCCCGTCCCCTCCTCAGCAAATCTGGGTATTGTATAGAGCAGGTTTCCAGTTATGACGTTTTCCAGTACCAGGTCGCTGTTGCTGCCGATTTCAAATACAGCGGGGCTGCTCTCCCGTCCCTTTTTAATCAGGCGGTCCAGCATCTGCTCGCGGTTCACAAACAGGCGGAGATAGGCGCATTTATTATAATTGCAAACCAGATAGCAGTACAGGCACATAGCCGTGCAGCCCGACGACGTGTAGGGTACCAGGTAATCCGACACCTTATGGTTTTCGATGTATTTGTGGGTTTTTCGGATTCCGACTATCAGGTTTCTCTTCATTTTCCCAAACTCCGAGTTGGGCTTTTCCTGCATTTCTTTGATGGAATTATGGCTGGCAATAGGCAGCCAGGGCAAATCACCATACTTTTCCTTAAGTTCCTTCCCCAAAACATAATTCAGGCTGTCCGGTTCATAGTATACCGCATCAAATTTCATAATTCTTCCCTTTCCGGCCGCTGGCACATCACGGATCTTGTTTTCCGATAGTATGTGCCGTTTCGGGAAAATCATGAAAGAGGCCGTCTGCCATTCAAACCATATTTTTGTTTTCTTTAAACAGGTTGCATGGATTAAGATAAAAAAGAAACTGCATCATCGCTTCCGAACCTTTTTTCTTTCTGTCGCGATCCTTCATCTGATAATAATACGCTTCCGCCATAGCCGCAATCTCCGTGGAACGGTAGTTCGAGGCGGTTTTTACCGAATTTCTGCAAAGCGCCAGGTAATGTTCCCGTCCGGAGAGGGCCTGTCCTGCGGCTTCGGCCCACTGCTCCGCATTTTCCTGGGTCATGTATCCGTTGCAGCCGTTTTCTACAATATCTGATACGCCGCTGGCCCTGACCGCAATCACCGGCGTTCCCGCCGCCATGGCCTCCAGAAGGACAATTCCCTGCGTCTCCGATTTGGAGGCGAAAAGGAACAGATCGCTGGCAAACTGGTAGTCTTTAATTCTCCGGTTTTCTACCTTTCCTGTAAAAATAATATTCTCACCAATTCCCAGACGGCCGGCCAGCCCCTGCAGATGTCCGCGCTCGCTTCCCTCCCCGATCACCATGATGCGGAAACAGTCTCCCATCCGCCGTTTTAGGGCCGCCGCTCCCTCCAGCAGAAAATCCAGGTTTTTCTCCTTTTCAAGCCTGGCTATTGTGCTGAACAGATATTTTTTATCTCCTTTATACTGTCTCCTGATTGCTTTGGCAGACCCAGAATCCTCCTGAAAGGAACTGTCCTCCAGACCCGTTGGCAGAATCCCGATTCCGGTGTCCGTGCCATAGTTTTCCAGGCAGTCCCGCATCATTTTTGTGGGTGCAAATATCATGTCACAGGAGTTGGCAAAGGCTTTTATGTACTGACGTACCAGAGCCTCCCTGCCGAATTTTGGCGTTCCTCCCTGACGGTGTGCCGGGCCGAACGCTTGAAACGGCTTAAAATAGTGCAGATACTCCTCATATCTGGTGTGGTACGTATATGCCACCGGAATGCCATATTTTTTACCAAGGTAGAGGGCGGCATGTCCGGACAGCAGTGGATGATGTACATGGATTACATCGAACCTGAGTCTGGCGAACTCCTTCTCTATCCTGCCGTCGAAACAGTTTCCCACCACAATCCCGGTTTCATCCTTTTTATACAGCGTTTTGTACCGGATTACATACGTTTCTTCCCCGCAGTTTCCATAGTCGGGAGCAAAAACATATACCTCGTGTCCGGCATTTCTCAGCCCCTCAGACAATCTCTCAATCGATATTGGCACTCCTGCGATGAATGGCTTATAATTATTAGTAAACATTGCAATTCTCATCAATTCATCCTCCTGCGTCTATTTCTCATTTCCCCGCCCGCTATGTAAACAGGTTTAAGGCCGAATCCCCCATCCAGTATCCCGCGCCTACCAGCACGAAATTCCAGATGAAAATCCCGCCTGCGGAGCTGATGCTGTATGAGAGAAAATCCATTTTAATCATTCCAGCCGGAATTGATATCACCGTGCGTATCATAGGAATCAGTTTGCTGATAAACACCCCCGCAGCTCCTTTTTGCCGAAGCAGTTCAAGATTCTTTTGAATAAGAGGTTCCTGCTTTGGGAAGCGATTCACATACCATGGCAAAAAGAACGCACCGCCGATTCTTCCCAAAAAATATAAGATCCAGCTGCCCAATAACCCGGCGCTGACCGTAATCACCATGGCTGCCAGAAAACTGATATTCCCCTTAGCCGCCCAGATGCCCGCCAGCGGCATAATCACCCCGGCCGGGAACCCTGGAAGGTTCAGGTACTCAAGCAGTACGATCAGGAAAATAAATATGGCTCCATATTGTAGAAAAAAACGTGTTAATGTCTGAATGTCCATTTTGACTCCTCCTTTTAAAATAGGATATCGGAGAAAACAAAAGTGCGTGTGCAGAAAAAACCAAAGAAAAATGAAAGAGATGATAAAAAACAATAAACTTGGGGGTTGCTTTACTTGCGTTCCGGCCAGTTGGTCTTTACTGAAAGCGGGCTGCTTCTTTTTCTTAAATTACCTCCCCTCTGGATTTAGTTGACAGCTGTTCCTCTTTGTGATTAGATTAAAACAAAGCAAGAGGTATAAGAAGCAATGGGAGGCAAAAGATGGAACGGATCTTAATTGTGGAAGATGAAGTGAAAATCAGGGAAGAATTGAGCACAGCGCTGAAAAAGAAAGGATATTCCTGCAGTGTAATTGAGGATTTTGAGCATGTGGTGCAGCAGATAGCAATCGAGGCACCGGATTTAGTGCTGCTTGATTTGAATCTGCCGGTGCAGGATGGATTCGCTATCTGCCAGGAGGTGCGAAAGACCCAGGATGTTCCCATTATTGTGGTAACCAGTTCCGACAGCGATTTGGACGAACTGATGAGCCTGAATCTGGGGGCGGATGATTTTATCACCAAACCTTATAATATGCATATTCTGCTGGCCCACATTTCGACCGTTCTAAACCGCGCCTATGGAAAAAGGAAATGTCTGGTATTAAATCACAGGGGGTTGTCTCTCGATATTTTAAAAGGAAAAGCTTCTTATCAGGGAAAAGAAGTTGATCTCACAAAAAATGAATTGGGAATTTTAAAAACGTTGATGGAAAATGCGGGCGTTATTATTTCCAGAAATGATTTAATCTGCCAGCTGTGGGAAATGGAAGAATTTGTGGAGGACAGTACTCTGACCGTTAATATTAACCGTCTTCGCAAGAAGCTGACGGAATTGGGACTGGAAGATTATCTGATTACAAAACGGGGACTGGGGTATCTGGTATGAAAATTACAGAATATATCCAGGATCAATGGATTGCCATCTGGATTTCCGTGTTAACATTTTTTTTTACAGGACTGTTTCTTTTTATCATGGGAACACAGCTCCCGGTTATCATTGCAGTGGAAAGTCTGTTTTTTTTAGGGTTCTTTTTGTGTGGAGCCTGGGATTGTTTCCGGAAAAAAGGATATTATGACCAGGTGGAACGAATATTAGATCAGCTGGAAGAAAAAAATTACCTGTCGGAACTTCTCACCGTTCCCAGTTTTTATGATGGTAAACTTTTATATGAGATTTTAGTAAAGGATGAAAAGTATTTAAATGACATCATTGCGAGGCAGCAACAGGAAATGATAGATTATAAGGATTATATCCAGACATGGAGCCATGAGATCAAGACACCGATTGCAGTGGAACGGCTGATAATGGAAAATCATAAAAGCCCTGTAATGTCCAGTCTGGAGGAGGAAGTAGGAAAAATAGAGGCCTATGTGGAACAAATGCTTTATTACAGCAAAAGCGGCAGCTTGGAAGCCGATTATCTGGTTCAGCCGGTCAATGTGAAACGGCTGATTATGGGCGCAATTACTAAAAACAGAAAGATGATGATAGAGTCTTCGGTGTTTCCAAAATTCGGGGATCTGGAGTATGAAATTCTGACCGATCCCAAATGGATGGAATTCATCTTTGGCCAGCTCATCACAAATTCGGTGAAATACCGGGATTTAGAGAAAAAATCCTGGATCTCTTTTGATGCACGGGAGGAGGAGGGCGGGATGCTTGCGATAACCGTATCAGACAATGGAATCGGAATTCCAAGCCAGGATGTCCCCCGCGTATTCCGGAAGGGCTTCACCGGTGAAAATGGACATACCCACCAGAAATCAACTGGAATGGGACTTTACCTGTGCAAAAATCTATGTGACAAAATGGATATCCGTCTGGAACTCAATTCGGAATGGGGAAATGGAACTTCGTTTACCTTTCATATGAAAAGAAGCAGATAATTGCAAATGGCTGTCAAGGATACTGGGAATCGATGAGGTATCCTCGGCGGCTATTTTTTCGCTTTACTGTTAATAAGGAAGACATGATGTAAAAAAGGAAGAGCGGTTTATCAACGGCAACATTACAAAAATGTAATTTTAATGTTAGGGAAAAAAATGGCACACTATTTTCGTCTGTGATAGACTGAGGGCATCAATGAAAAGTGAGGAAAAGGAGCGCAGAAAATGAATCCAATCTTGACAGTCAATAATCTGGAAAAATTTTATAAAAATAAAGGAAGTCTGACAAGGGCAGTCAATCATATCAGTTTTGAGGTGGAAAAGGGGGAATATATTGGAATCATGGGAGCTTCCGGAAGCGGAAAGACGACGCTTCTAAACTGTATTTCCACCATCGATCACGCTACGGCCGGACGGATTTGTATCAATGGAATTGAAGTGACAAAAATGAAGGAAAAAAGTCTGTCCAAATTCCGGAGGGAAGAATTGGGATTTATTTTTCAAAACTTCAATCTGTTGGATACCCTGACCGGGCGGGACAACATTGCCCTGGCTCTGGCGATCTGCAAAACACCGCCGTTCCAGATTGAGGAGAAAGTGAATCATATTTCCAAAGAATTGGGAATTGAAGAAATCATAGGGAAATACCCCTATGAAATGTCAGGAGGACAAAAGCAGCGGGTGGCCTGCGCCAGGGCGGTTGTCACGGAACCGTCTTTAATCCTGGCGGATGAACCTACCGGAGCCCTGGATTCCCGTTCCGCAGGAATGCTGCTGGAATGCCTGCAGCTTCTGAATGAAGAAAAAGGGGCTACCATCCTCATGGTAACCCACGATGCATTCACAGCCAGCCATTGTAAAAGGATTCTGTTCTTAAAGGATGGTAAAATATTTAATGAACTGATCCGTGGGAATGCTTCGAGAAAAGATTTTTTCGATCAGATTATGCAGGTGGTTTCTTTGCTGGGAGGTGACAAAGGCCATGTTATCTAAGAAAAAAACATCACAGAAATTACTGAGGCAGCTTGCATCTAAAAATGTTAAAAAAAGTGCGGAAGATTATCTGGTCTACTTTTTTACACTTACATTTGCCGTCTGTCTTTTCTATACTTTTAATTCCATTGAGGCGCAGTTTAGGGCGCTCAATCTTCCCGACACCTATAATTTCCTGGAAGCAGCGAAAAGCGTGATGGCAGGATGTTCCGCTATCGTATGCCTGATTATCGGATTCCTGGTAGTCTATTCCAACAGCTTTTTAATGAAACGCAGAAAACGTGAATTTGCCATTTATGGAATTCTGGGTATGGAACAGAAAGATATCAGCCGCCTGCTTGCCAGGGAAACGATCCGGATCGGCGGGATTTCCCTGCTGTGCGGCCTGCCCCTTGGTGTTGCGGTCTCCCAGATTCTGGCCATGGTAACGGCCAGGATGGCCAATGGCAATGTAGGAAATTACACTTTTGTATTTTCGGCGGAAGCAATGGCCGCCGCGGTTATTTTCTTTGTTTTAACTTTTGCCGTGGTACACATATTCCGGCTTTGGGAACTGCGGAAAATGAAGCTGATCGATCTGCTTTTGGCAGAGCAGAAAAATGAGGGAATGCCGGAAAAAGGAAACGCGTGGGGCATTCTGTTTATTTTTGCACTCCTTTTAACAGGCGCCGGGTATTGGGTGATTTATACCTGGAGAAATGTTGATTTTTTAAAGACGGCGGCTGTTTTCAGTGCTCTGGTTGCGGCCGGCACACTGCTGTTTTTTCTGTCCGCCGCACCGGTTCTATTAAAGGTTTTGAAGAAAAAAAAGGGATTTTATTACCGAAATCTCAACCTGTTTGTGGTAAACCAGTTGGGAAGCAGCATGAAAAAAGAAGGATTTTCACTTGCGGCGGTCTGCATTTTAATGTATTTTTCCGTGTCCGTAATGGGGATTGGAACAGGGATGGGACAGAGTTTTATTTCTGAAAAAAGTAAAATGGTGCCCTACGACCTGAGTGTCATTTATTATTATGACGGCATTGGAACAAATGAGGAGATGATAAAGAACGGGTCAATAAAAGAAGCACTGGAGAAACAGAATGCAGAAACAGCCGATTATCTGGGGAAAACAGGGGAATTGACGTTTTATGAAGATGATAACTTTACATCCAGGCAGTTGTTTGGCCAATTTGAGACGAAATCCAGGCTGCAGATACCATTGACCGGAGAGATGCCGATCGATATGGTAGGGGTGGATGACTATAATGAAATCAGAGCGCTGCAGGGGAAACCTCCGGTTGTGCTGGGGGAAACGGAATATGCCTTGACATACAGTGAGCCATCGGTGGAAGAGATGCTAAAAAACTATATGGAACAGGGAGGACCGCTTACTGTTTCAGGAACGGAACTTTCCCTGAAAAAAGACGGTTTATACCGGCAGACACTCTATAACCGCAATGCCTATCTGGATTTCGGAACGCTGATTGTACCTCAGAAAATCGCGGAAAAACACCGGCCGTTCATGAGAGTGATGGACGCTGTTCTACTCGGTGAAAAGGAGGGCTGCTATGACGCCATGCATCGGGATGAGATGCTGCTCAGTGGATTTTTATTCCAGGGCAGGGAGGATCTGTTTATCGATTTTCTCTCCGGTCAATTGATGGTCTCTTATTTGGGAATCTATTTGGGGATTACATTTCTAATTACGGCTGGGGCTGTCTTAGCGCTTCAGCAGCTGACTCAGGCCACCGATAATGAGAAGCGTTTCGCTCTTCTTTATAAATTGGGAGCTGGGTCCGGCACCATGAGAAAGGCTTTGAAAGCACAGCTGGGATTTTACTTTGGACTGCCTTTTTTAGTGGCAGCGTTCCATTCCGGTGTCACCATGTACGGCGTCTATCAGGGAATCCCCTACCTGTCCGCATGGGACATTTCCCGGAATGTGTTATTTGCGTCCGGTCTGGCAGTAGCTATGTACAGTATTTATTTCATCACCACATATGCAGGGTGCAAAAGAATTTTGAAATTATGATTTGATATGGGGACATGAGAATGAATGTAACAAAAGGCTGCTGAAATATTACAAAAATGTCACGAAACTGTAATGAGGATCGATGGCAGTTGAGAATGTTCTGCAGTAGACTAATATTATCAACAGAGAAACAAAAAAGAAAGAACTAAACAAAAAAAACAAGATGAGAAGAAGGAGACAAAAGATGAAAAAGAAAGTATGGTTTGGAATAATCGCAGCAGCAATGGTAATGGCATGTGCCGGATGTTCAAAAAAAGCAGATTCGGAAACCGTTCCAAAAGATTTATTTGCCAATCTGGCAACGGTGGATTTTGAAGGAAATGAGGTCACTGCGGATATTTTTAAAGAAAATGATTTGACGCTGATCAATACCTGGGCAACCTGGTGCGGTCCATGCGTCGGGGAGATCCCGGAGCTTCAGGAGGTATCGGACGAACTGGAGAAAGAGGGTACAAAAGTGGCAATAAAGGGATTGGTGATAGAAGTGATGGAAGGTAATACAAACGAGCTTGGGATTTACGCAGGCCTTTCCGAGAAAGAACGCAAGAACGTGCAGGAGGTATTAGATGCCACTAAGGCTACATACCAGCAGCTGCTGGTTTCCGAAGAGCTGGCGGCTTCCCCCCTTGGAAAACAGGCGGGTTTTCCAACCACGTATTTTGTTGACAAAAACGGAGAGCTGGTGGGAGCTCCAATAACCGGCTCTGAAGACAAGGCAGGATGGAAGAAAATTATTGAAAAGCGTCTGGAGGAAGTAAAGAATGAAAAATAAACTGTTCCAAAACAGATGGGGAATCACCATGCTGGCGGCCGGCCTGATTTTTATGGCCGCCGGCGTATACCGCCAGGAAGTCGGCACTGTCCTGACAAAAGCAGCAGCAATTTGCCTGGAATGCATCGGAATCGGATAAAGGGGGAGAAAAGAGTATGGAACTGATAACACGACTGAAGAGAAATATCCGTCTTGTGGTTCAGATTTGTTTTACCGCCCTGACCAACGGTTATGTGAATGGATATTTGGAAGGGACGATTTACAAGGGAACCGGAAAGAAATTTTGTGTTCCCGGCCTGAACTGCTATTCCTGTCCAGGAGCATTTGGAGCTTGTCCTATCGGCTCTCTGCAGGCGGTTTTAAACAGTCCGCAGTACAAATTTTCATTCTACATCATCGGTTTTTTGATGGCGGTAGGAGCATTTTTCGGGCGGTTTGTGTGCGGCTGGCTCTGTCCATTCGGCCTGGTTCAGGATTTATTACATAAAATCCCTCTGTTCCGGAAATTAAAGAAATCGCCGGGAGACCGTTATCTGAAATATTTAAAATATGTGATATTAGTCGTTTTTGTGATTATTCTTCCCGTCACCATCACTAATATTGTCGGAGGCGGCACACCGTGGTTCTGCAAACTGATCTGCCCGTCGGGAACCTTATTGGGAGGCATTCCGCTGACGCTCTTAAACCCGTCGCTCCGTTCCGGCCTGGGGCTGCTCTTCAGTTGGAAAGTGTTCGTGCTGGTGGCTGTGGCCGTCTGGGCCATCAAGGTGTACCGCCCATTCTGCCGTTATCTCTGCCCGCTGGGCGCGGTTTACAGCCTGTTCAACCCGATTGCCCTCTACCGTTTTGAAGTGAATCAGGACAGCTGTACAAAATGCGGAGCCTGCAGGAAAGCCTGTCCCATGGATCTTCCAGTCCATGAAATTCCCAATAATCTGGAATGTATCCGGTGTGGAAAATGCTTAAAGGCTTGTAAAAACCATTCCCTTCACAGTACTTTTTCTAATATGGGATTTTCTGATATGGGAGCTGCCAAAACGGTGAACTGCCAACACTGCCAATCCGGGAATGAATGAAAAACATGATAACCACAGCCATTATCACTTTAATTTGTTTCTTTGCCAGAAGACAGAAGGGAAACGCTGCTTCCTAACCGGATTGGCCCCGGGATGGGGCGTTTCTGCCATCTGCTATAAAAGCAGCCCGCTTCCTGCATTCAGGCCCATCGGCCTTTTCGGGAAGCGGACTGCTCCTTTTTTCTTTCATTACTTTTGGGCTATGATTATCAAGTTAGTCCGTTTCATTTTCCGGTACATTTCCATACCTTCCGTACTCTGTTTAAACTAGCCTTATCACGGTAAGTGTAGCTCCGTTGCCTCCCTGAAGGACCGCTGCTCCCAGCAAACCGAAGAGCTGAAGTTCCAGTGTATCGCCTGCTGTAAGTGCGGCAAACGTCGTCGCCTCAAATGTGCTGAGTGATGCAATCGGTGCAAAGGTGGAACCTGCCAACGCTGCTCCGTTGTGCAATACGCGGGAGGACATCAGTAAGGCCGCCGTTGTGGAAACTCTGTAGGCAACCATATAGGTTCCTGTGGCCGGTACGGTAAATGTCGTATTGGCTGCGTTCACGGTAAATCCGTCTAATACCTGTACATTCGGCAGCGGTACATCCGTACCGCCCAGAATCACGGCGATTGTTGCTCCCGTCGTGTTAGTGGCATTCATACTGTTGCTGGTTACTGATGCTCCGGTCGCTCCCGTGGCTCCTGTTGCCCCGGTTGGGCCTGCTGTACCGTTAGCTCCAGTTGGACCGGTTGGGCCGGTTGCTCCCGTTGGGCCGGTTGCTCCCGTTGCTCCGGCCACTCCCGCTGTTCCCGTCGCTCCGGTTGGGCCGGTTGCTCCGGCGGTTCCTGCTGTTCCTGTCGCTCCTGTCGGGCCGGTTGCTCCGGCCGCTCCTGCTGTTCCCGTCGCTCCTGTCGGGCCGGTTGCTCCCGTTGGGCCGGTTGCTCCGGCCGCTCCTGCTGTTCCCGTTGCTCCTGTTGAGCCGGTTGCTCCGGCGGCTCCCGCTGTTCCGGTTGCCCCTGTTGGGCCGGTTGGACCTGTACCTCCCGTAGCTCCGTTAGCGCCAGTCGCTCCTGTCGGACCGGTTGGGCCTGCTACACCAGTATTTCCAGTTGCCCCTGTGGCTCCTGTTGGCCCGGTCGGGCCGGTTGGACCCTGGAATCCCTGCGGGCCCTGTGGACCTCTTGGTCCCCGTTCACCCGGGCACCCTCTGGGACCCATCGGGCCTGGACAGCCTCTGGGGCCAGTCGGACCCTGACAGCCTCTGGGACCGGTCGGACCCTGGCAGCACCTTCCACACCTTGGTTCCGGGAAATTTCCCGGGCAAAGTCCCTGGTTTCTTAAAACCTGATTTTCGCCCTGTATAAAAGAGTTTGTATTCGTATTGCCAAATCTGCAATTATCATTACAATTCATATTATCACATCCTTTTTAGTCAGCAGTTTATACTGCTAATGCCATAATATGATGTTGTCCTAAAAGATGTGTATGAATCCAACTGTCTGCCGGACGACCCGGCCTCTCCGCTCAGTGAGCGTCCTCCACGGAAAGGTCTTCGTAGTCCTCTCTGGTAAAACGGTGGTAAGTCAAACCGAATTCGTCCTCTTCCACACAATAAATATAAGGTTCCGGAACCGCGCTGCTGAAATAAAACACATGGCCGGCTCCCTCCCCTTCTTTATCCTCTTCCATATATCCAAGCCCATACATTCCGGCAAAATCCTGGAAACACGCCCGTATCTGTTCCAGTGTACTGTCTTTCGCCGTAATGACGGACAGAAAGCGTTTCAAAAATTCCGGTTCCGGAACGGCATTGGCTATATAAGCGCATCCTTTTTCCGGCACCTCGATGCAGTACCGCTCTCCCTGTCTTGAAAAACGTATCTTTCCAAGCAACGGTTCAACATCCTGAGCAAAAATCAAAAGAGCCCCGTCAAGTTCACCAAGCCTGGCTTCACCCTCAGGCTTCTTATCTCCTGTTCCCGCCTTATCCCCAAGCCTCAGCAGATTCATCAGGGAAACTGCGGGATAATAGAGCCTGATGCTCTCATCACGGCTCCCGATTTTCATCTGCCATTCTTTTATTGTGTCAAAAATATGCTGCCGCAAAAATTCTGTCGTCATATTTCTCCTGTTCCGCCGTTAAACGGCTTCCGTTTTTTATAGAAAATCAGACATGCCGCCACTACGATTACTTCCGTGATGGGGAATGTAAACCACACCTGGTTCAGCCCCAGAAAATGCAGCGCCTAGGCTACGGGCACAAGCAGAAGAACCTGACGCAGCAGAATGAGAAAGATACTCTCTTTTCCCCGATCCACCCCCTGGAAATAAACCACAAAGATCAGCCCGAACGCCGACGGGATAAAACTCAGCGCTATGATTCTGAACGCGGTGCCGCCGATCTTAAGAATCTCCGGCCTGGACGAAAAGATCCCCAGCAATAATTCCGGGATGGCCATAAAACACGCGGCTGCGGCCACCATAATCACTCCCGAGAGCACAAAAGAGCAGCGCAGGATACTGTCCACCCGATCCTTTCTCCCCGCACCGTAACTGAAACTTAACAGGGGCAGTATAACCTGCTGAAGTCCCAGAAGCGGGATAAAAAAGAAGGTCTGAAGTTTATAATAGATTCCAAGAACGGTAACCGCATCCTCGGAGAAAATTTTCAGAATCAGGTTCAGTCCCACTATGTACACCGTATACAGACATTGCATAATAATCGAGGGCGCTCCCGCCCTCAGGACTCTGGTGCAGTAATGCAGGTTCACCCGTCCAAAGGGCATGGAATACCGTTTGATAAACCCGGCCATCACGATCGCCATAGCCGCCCACTGGCCGATCACGGTTGCAACTGCGGCCCCCCTGATCCCCATCACCGGCAATCCGAAATAACCGAATATCAGAACAGGATCCAGAACAATATTCACCGCTGCCCCCGCCACCTGGGCGCACATGGGCAGCACCATATCGCTCCTGGCCTGCAATACCTTAGTTCCGGCCGCCTCGATAAACATTCCCAGTGAAAATGCAAAGATAATCTGAGCATACTGAATCCCGTATTCCCTCACAAGCGCCTGCGCCGATGAAATCTGATAATAAATTCTGATCCCGGGCATTCCCGCGGCGATAAAAAGCAGGGCGCCCAATACGCTCAGCAGGAATCCGGCCGCTATGATATTTTTCTGCGGTTTTGTCTCACCTTCCCCATCCAGCCTCGAAATCAGGATATTAATTCCCACGCCCGTACCCGTAGCCAGGGCCGTCATCAAAAGCTGGATCGGAAATATAATGGACAGAGCCGTCAGCCCCTCCTCCGAATACCTTGCAACAAAATAACTGTCCACGATGTTATAAATCGATTGAATTAACAATGCCAGCATAACCGGGGCCGACAACTTGATCAGCTGCTTCCATACCGGTGTCTCATCCATGCCCGTTTCTCCTCTGTCAAAAACTCACCGGACAAAATGCAGAATCATCTTTCTGCCCGCCCGGTGGAATGGAACCATTATCACAAAACACTCCGGATGCCCCATGATTCGAACCGTAGCCTCTTTCCCCATACGGCCTTCCCCGACATGCTTTCCAGAAGAACCGTGACGGCCATATTAATTGTATACGGCGCATGGGCCATAAGAGGCCCAAACCGGTGCTTCTCCCTGAATTGGCAGAATTTTTCAATATCTTTTTCATCATATACCTTCACTCTGCTCGCGCGCGGATTCCGGCTGAGAATTTCCGGATAATAATCCGGTTTGTAACCCGCTCTGCATCCCGTTCCGGCTACAGAACTCATTCACAAAACATTCCAAATCATTGAAGAATTCATCAACAATACCATAAACGCCACATTTCTTCAGAAATTCCATATTATTCTCCTGAAACACGGAGATGACCGTCTTATCTTTTTGCTTCTTGCAGATGGACTTTCTGCCGGTCAGGCACTTTATCTCCTTCTTTGTCAGTTTATCTTTAAACACACCGGTTATTTGGGCTATCTCCAGATTTTCAACCAGAATAATTACATCGGGAACCGTCATCATATCACTGTAAATCTCATTGTCGCGCCCGGTTTTGATCTGCAGACGGATTTCTTTCAGAAAGCCGGTTATCCGCTCTTCTCCCCGCCTGTAACCGTCCAGGAATTGTTCCACCTGTGGAATCACATAATTCTGGTAAAACCGTTCTTCATCCAACTCCCGGAATAAAAGGGCAAGCTGCCGTTCCCATTCATAATTGCGTTTAAAACCGCCATTCAGTACAGGACTATAAACCGCCATACTGCCGTCCCGGAAATTTTCAAATGAATCCGAAAGCAACGTCCCATACTCGAAGAAAATCCCTCTGTCAAAATCTTCTCCATTCACAAGAGCCCTGCCGCAGCAGTATATCATGAGCAGCTCGTTCCGAGTCTCGACCCATTTTCCATTTTTCACAAGAACGGTTCTGAACAGGAGCTCCTCCAGCTCCTGATTCCCGGCGACGTATTTTTCATAATCCTCCAGTTTTCTGAATTTTCTCTCACTCACCCGGTAGCTCGCATTGTAAAGCAGAAGATCCAGCATGTAATCGGTACAAAAGCCCAAAAAGGCGTCTGCAGTATCAGTATCCCCATCCAGTATCTGATAAATAAGCAGGTTCATAAAGGCATCCACACTGCGGGGCATCTTTTTAAGGCCCATACTGTCCATCATATCTTTTACCGCCGAAAGCATCTCTTCGGTTTCCAGCATCTCGCCGATGTACCAGGGTTTTCCGCTCTCTACAATGGAGAGCAGCTCCTCCTCCATCTCCGGACAAAACTTCAGCTTTTTGATAAGCTCCACGCATTCTTCCCGGGCGAGCGCTCCATTCTTTTCTCCAAGCAGCAGCTCATATCCCTCCCGCTTAGCCTTACCGTAGTCCTCCTCTTCCGGCTCCGGAGTCCAGTCGGAAGATTTGTCGAAGTTTTTGTCTCTTTTAATCTCCTCGTAATACCGTCCGGCAATCATTTTAATCTGCATCTTATATTTCCGTGTGTACCTGAGGCCGAATTCCTTCAGAATACGCGGAATATCATCCACCAGCATGTCCAGCTGCCAGGGATAATCAAGCTCATCCAGATAATCAAGGCTGTAAAGAATGATATCCTTGATATTCTTTTTCATAAACTGAACGTAGTTCTCACGCCGTTCTTTAAACTCGTTCGGATAAATTTTACCTAACTCACTGAAGTATGTATAATGTGCAGCCAGGAACGAACAGGACCAGTACTGCTCCATGATTTCCTGCCCATTAAGATGAAGGCCGTTCTTTTCGCATAAATGCACCAAACCGACAAAATCGATTAACTCATCTATTCCATCAAATAACTCATTCAGCCCCAGCTGTTCAAAAAATGTATTGATAAAGTCCCTGATAAAGTCCCATACCGGGCCCCGCTTCTGTAATTTCGAGACCCGCAGCAAATGAAAGGCCCGGCCGGCCCAGTGACTTCCCTCGTCAATATCGGATTCCCCGACCTCAATATCGCCAAAATCAGAAAGCTTCATCGGCAGGTTATAAAACTCGTCGACGGCCCTCTGCTCAATCTCCCGGATGATTTCCACGTCTTTGCAGAGATCCCTATCCAGAAGCATCAGAAGCTGGTTGTAAAAAGATGCCGACCTGCTTAATTTCGGAATATAGTATTCCTGGTTCTGTTCCAGAAAAGAGAACAGAAAATCAATAATAGACGGGTTATCAAACGTAATCAGAATCTCTTCGTCCCAATATGTTGTGACAAAGGTTTTCTCCAGCTCTGAGATGCAGGCCTCAAAGGACTTCATTTTCCTGTCGGCCGCATACAACTGGACATACTTTCCGAACGTATTTCTGATATCGTCCAGACTGATCGGTACATAGGAGATCGCAGTAATCAGGGCGATCATTCTCGCCTCCTCCGTAAGCTCCATAAATATTTCATTCCAGAAATTCTCCGGATAATCCAGATATCCCAGCAGTTCCTCCGTGTACTCCTGCGGTGAAAACTCCCCACAGTCACTCTGTTTTAAAAATTTCTCTATTATACGCGGGCTGTATCCCTCATTTTCAACAATATTATCACAGTGAAATAAGATGTCCTCCAGATATTCCGTTTCAAGCTCCGACGCATACAGATGGGCAAACAGTATTTTTGCTTTCTCGGCGGCACTGTAATCCTTAAGGACACATTCCAGCTTAAGCCTGCCTATGATGTCCTTAAGCTCCGGGCTCCTGCTGATTTCCTGCTGGACAATATACTCCCTAGACGTAATAATCAGCCGCTTATTTTCATCGGCCTTTACCCGGTAAATCAGTTCTTCCAGCTTTCTTGTCGCCTTCCTCCCGGTCTCTTTGTAAAATGTGCTGCCCCAGTAGTCATCCAGGATAAAGACCTGCCTCTGATCGGAGTACTCCCATCCGGCCTCAATCTCCTCTACCGTCTCGGCCCAGATAAATCCCTCATACCCCCGCACAGACAGAAATTCAAGCGCAAGAATATAAGCCAGTGTCGTCTTGCCCATCCCCGGCTCACCCGAAATCACGATCGTATGGTTGGCGTCCAGTTTCGCCAGCGCATGGTTGTAAGTCTGCGTCTGGACAAATGTTCTGCTGGTATCGAGAGCCTTGCGGTAGGCGTTCGTATTGCGGTTCCGCGCGCCCTTGTGGACAATCTCGGAAAGAACCTCCTCTATGACGGACGTATCAGGGAGCCACAGTCTGGTATAATCCTTCTCGATCCGGCGGTATTCTTTTTCCGCCAGCAGACGGTTCAGCTCATTCTTCGTGATAAGATCCCCGCTTGTTTTGATATAACCCTCAAATAACTGATAAATTTTATCGGCCTCATGTTTCCCCAGTTCCAGTGAGACAACGAGGATATAACGGTCCGGATTCAGCTTTTTAACCTTTAAAAGTTCAATGTTTTTCAGTTCCCTGTATAATGTCTTAAATTCCTTATACTTTTTGGCCTGTACCACCAGCGTGGATGTTTCGTCAAACCACAGTCCGTCGGCCCCGCCGTCAGCGGTGTCCTTAAACGTCTGAAGCCGGACATGCTCGCGCTGCTGGACCACTTCGCACGCCAGATTCTGAAAATCGGCCCAGCTCAATTTCTCATTATAATCGTATGTTCTCATGCTCAGCCTTCCTCTGCTTCCTGAAAAGGGAATTTACCGGCTTGATTTACCGCAACTGCTGCCCCTGTAACTGCGAACTTGTGTTCTTTTATTGTATCATATCAAAACCACGGTGTAAATGATATCAAAAAAAGAGGCCTCTTTGTCATGAAGATGATTCCCGCGTAAATAGACAGGATAAACATGACTCAAAGCCCCAGCACCGCGGCTTACTTTACACGCAGAGCACGGTCATCACCACTGTGCAGATTGAACTGCCTCCAGACAGACGGAAGTACCGGGAGGCCGGCCGGCTGCTAAAGCTTCGGCAGAGTCTGCGCCAGGACTATGACGGCGTCGTTTAATTTCTGTAGTTCCTGCTCCGTCAGTTTTTCTTCCAGTGTCCGGATAAACTCCCTATTTTTCATATGGTAATCATCCAGATAGGCAACTGCCTTCGGAGTCAGGCACACCTCGACGGTCCTCCTGTCGTTCTCTCTTGGCGAACGCTCCACAAATCCATGGACGACAAGGGCATCAACCAGTTTTGTCGCCTGCTGCTTGGGCACATTCAGCCGCCGGGCCATCTCCGTCATCGTGGCGGTTCCCCGGCTCCGCAATGTTTCCAGACAGTAATATGTCTCCAGGCTCATTTCTCCGTTCAGCGAATTTTTAAACGGCCGCACCAGCCTGGAATTCCAGACCGGCATTGCATGAAGCAGATTTTTTACAAATAATTCCGATATTTTCTCTGATTTCATTTTCCTTCCATTTTCCTCTCCCAGGTTTTTATTGACAAAAGCATGCAAAAATGATATCTTATAGACTTAGTAAATAAAATATGACTATCATATTTCTATTATTATCACAATTATACAACATCCAGTCTGAAAATCAATAGCCGGTTAAGAACCGCCACAAAGGAGATGCATCGTTCTATGGTCAACAATTTCAAAATTCCCGCCAGAATCAGGGAACACTTTCGTTTCAGCACTTTGAACTTTATTTTCATCATCGCATATGTCAATCTTTTCTCCCTGCTATTCGGGCCGGAAAATACGATTGCAGGCGTTATTTTTACAATCCTGATGTCCGCCTCCATGGTCCGGGATCTGACGGCCACACCGTTCCGGCATCTGGCCGGCCAGTCGCTTATACTTCTCTGGATCGCGCTCGCCGCTTATCTGGTTAACGCCCTCCCCGCTCCGGCGTCTTTTCTTCTCAATTTTATCACACTGTTGGTCATCCTGTATGCTTATACCTATGAGTACTCCACACATATGTATTTTCCCTACATTCTGTCCTACCTGTTCCTGATATTTATTTCCCCCGTGGACGCCGCCCGCCTTCCGGGACGGCTCCTAGCCATGGTGACGGGCGCCGTATCCATTCTGCTCTACCAGTGGGTTATGGGGAGAAAACGCGCAGACGAAACGGCCAGGGATGTGCTGAGTGAGATGATTGACTGCATCTGCTCCTACATCACCGGAAAACTTGACGGGAACGGCGCAAAACCCAATTCCGGGGCTATCCATCACCTGCTCTGCAGCCTCAGTAAAACCGTGTATGACCGAAGGAAAAAGGCGTTCTGCGTTTCCGACGCCGGTTTTTCCATGATCGACGCGGGACGGGGGCTTGAACATCTGCTGTTTTTGCTGGAGGAACTCCCAGAAGCTCTGTCCAATCAGGACCGCTCCCTCCTTCAGGTGACGCTGAACCGTCTGCGAGTCTTCCGCGCCTTCCTTCACCAGGAAATAAAGGAGCTTCCAAAGCCATCCCCCGATACCGTCATGGAAGGAGACAAGGAAGAAACCCATCCGCCGGATAAACTTCTGAACTACATAAACGACCGTCTGCAGCACATGTCCGATCCTCAAAATAAAGGAAACTACCGCCCGAATGTACTGTCGCTGAAACTCAGAATCCAGGCCGCCCTCGATTTAAGTCCGGTCCGTTTTGTCTACGCCCTCCGCACCGCCCTGCTTCTTGCTGCGGCAACTCTGCTCGTCCAGTCCCTCGCCCTGCCGCACGGAAAATGGCTTTTGTTCACAATGGCCTCCGTATCCCTCCCCTACGCAGACGACGTCCCGGTAAAAATGAAAAAGCGAATTGCCGCCACGGTGGCCGGAGGTCTTATCTCCGTTGCCGTCTACTCGCTGATCCCCTCCCCAGCGGGCCGCACTGCAGCCATGATGCTGTCCGGTTATCTGTCTTTCTATTTTACGGATTACGCTGAAACCTTCACCTGCTCGACCATCGGGGCCATGGGAGGCGCCGTGTTCATGAACGCCTTCGGGCTGCAGGCGGTAGGCGGCGTCTTCCTCATCCGGCTCTGTTATATCCTGGCCGGGGCCACGGCGGCATACGTGGTAAACTGCCTTATTTTTCCCTTCAACAGGGCAAAAGCCACAAGGCAGCTCTGGGACAAATATAAAACCATTACGGAACTGCTGGCGAAACTATGCCACACCGAGCAGATTGATTCCCAGTTGTATTATAACCTCGTCATCCAGGCCCATTTACTGGAAGAAAAGCTGAACCAGAACGCGCTCCTGGAGCGGTGGACCGGTTTTCCCGAACTCATGGCCCAATGCCGGAAACAGGTCAGGAACGCCCACCGCACCTTTATCGCGGAGAGAGCGGACGCCCCCGTATATGAGACGGAACATCTGCTCCCTTAATCAATGAAAAGCACGCTTCGCGAACTTTTCATTGCCACTCAACAGTAAAGTGCCGGTACGGAGAAGGAAAAATCCTTTCCATACCGGCACTCCCGGCTTTCTCTATGCCCCCCAGACACGGACTCCCTTTATATGAAGGAATCTGGCCTGCTCATACTGGTAGGAATCCAGAGGGCGCATATAGGCATCATAACTGTGAGCTGCAAGAAAAATTCGCCCGTTCTCCACGGCCACAATCACCGGGCTGTGATAATACCAGCTCCCGTTACCGAGCTGCACGATGTCTCCGGGCTGTATTCCCTTCTCATCCGTCACCACGGCGTAAGGCCCCACCGACTTATTTCCCACAAGAAAATTGTAGAGGTACTGCACCCCCGTCCAGCTCGGCGTCCTGTCATAGCCGCTGTTATAATACCAGCCCTTCACCGGAGTATAATTCATAACTCCGCTCCCCGCATAAATGCACTGCGAAGCAAAATTCGTACAGTCTCCTCCCATATGTTCGAAATCGAGATATCTCGGATTTCTCCCCAATGCCCACTGTTTGGCATACTGTAACGCCGCCTCCCGGCGGTATTCCTTTTCTTTTAACATATCTCGCAACCTGGTCCGCTCCCTGTTATTTAATCATATGGTGGACACGGCTTCGATATCCTCAGGAACTTTACTATTTCTCATCTGCGGGTCAGTCTATGTACCCCCTCCTTACTTTCGGTACATTCTCTCCGCAGCCTCCACCACATGTTTGGCCAATACGGTCGATGTCACCGTTCCGACGCCCCCCGGCACCGGTGTGATGGCTTCCACAATCGGCTCCACCTCATCGAATCTCACATCGCCGCACAGTTTCCCTTCCGGGCTTGTGTTGATTCCCACATCCAGCACAACCTGGCCGGGAGATACATAATCTTTACTTACCAGCCCCGCACAGCCCGCCGCTGAAATCAGGATCTCGGCACCGCGGCAATGGGATGCGGTGTCCACGGTGTCGATATGGCACATGGTCAGTGTCGCGCACCGATTTAACAGCATAATGCCGACCGGTTTTCCAATCACCATGCTGGCCCCGATGACCGTGACGCGTGAACTCTTGAGAGGATACCCGTAATAGTCCAGAATTTCCAGGCAAGCCTGGGCGGTGCACGGTGCAAAGCCGCCCTCCTCGCCGGAAAGTACGTTTCCCTGGGACCAGGCCGTGATGCCGTCCATGTCCTTTTCCGGTTTCAGGGCCGCGCAGACGGCCAGTTCGTCCTCGCGCCGTGCCAGAGGCCGGAACATCAGACAGCCGTGAATTCCGGGATCCCCGTTAATTTCCTGCACGACGGCCATCAGCTCCTCCGGCCGGTAATCCGGTTTAAGAAAGATATGCTTTACCTCAATCCCGATTGCGGCGCAACGTTTGGACGCGCCCCGCTCATAGGACAGATCGGCCGGACGTTCCCCAATCCGGACAATCGCAAGCGTCGGTGTAATCCCGGCCGCCTTAAGCCGTTCCACCCGCTTCGAAAGCTCCCCGCTCAGCGCTGCGACAACGGGCGCTCCCGTCAATAATTTAGCCATTGAAACTCCTCCTTACACAGGCTGCTGTCCCTGTTCTATTTTCTCCTGCCGATCCAGCATAGCCGATATGGCGGCATTGGTGATTACGTTCGGAAGTGTCCTCTGACCGCCGATAATACGGTCGATTCCCGTCATCAATGCAACGCCCTCTAACGGAAGATTAACACTGCCCAGTGTCATTGTCAACATGACAATGCTGGCGCTCGGAACACCGGCGGTTCCCAGGGAAGCCAGCAGCGCCGTGACGAAAACCGTTACCTGCTGCGCCATTGAAAGCTGCACTCCCGCCACCTGGGCGATGAAGATGACCGTCATGCCCTGATACAGAGCGCTTCCGCTCTTGCTGACATTCGTTCCAACCGACATGATAAAGCTGGCAATTGCCTCGGAAACCCCGAGATTATTCTGCAGCTCCTTGATTGCCACCGGCAGGGCCGCAGCCGAACTGTCAGTCGCCAGGGCCATGCTGATTGCCCCGAAGATACCCTTGTAGAATTTGATTGGATTCATCCTGACGCCGATGACCACGAGGCCCGCCTGGATGACAAATATAAATACAATCAGTGCCAAATGCAGCACAATAATAAATTTTCCCAGAGGAAGAAGTGTGGAAAGGCCGTATTTTCCTATCATGCCGGACATTAAGCCGAATACGCCGAACGGGGCAAAGGAAATGACGATATCTGTCATCTTATACATAACCTGTGCGGTTCTGTCAAAGAACACCTTCACCGGCTCTGCCTTCTCTCCACACATCACGATGCAGATTCCAAAGAAGAATGCAAAAACGATTACCTGAAGCATATTGTCGCCGGAAAATGATGCAAACACATTGGTCGGGAACATATTCAGGATCGTCGCGATAAAGGAAACATCCGTGGCATTCCCGGTATCGGCCACCGGCATCTGAATCGCCGCGCCCACTCCCGGCCGGAACAGGTTCGCAAATACAATACCGGTCAGGATCGCCAGCGCCGTCATGACCACAAACAGGATGAATGCCTTGATTCCCATTTTATAAATTTTTTTCATATCCGGTATACTGGTCAGGCCGCTGATAATCGCACTGAAAACAAGAGGGAGTATCAGCATCTTAAGCATACGCATAAAAAGATCGCCAATCGGTTCAAACACGGCTGCTCTTTCCCTCAAAAGAACACCAGACAAAATTCCCAGGACGAAACCGATGGCGATTTTCGCAAACATCGGCATTTTTTTCGTTTCTTTCATTCTTATCCCCTTCCCCAGTCCACTCATGGATCCTGTTGCGCCGCCCCGGTTCCCTAAAGGGGCGGGGCGACGGAACGCATATATGTAAAGAACTTATCAGGCAAGCCATTTTTCCTCATCAAACAGAGGATGCACCGCGGCAATTTCAGCCACGCGTGTGCGGATCTTATCGAGAGCGTCCGGATTGCCGCTGTTTTTAAGAGTATCCGCCAGGAGACGTCCAACCTCACGGATTTCTTCCTCTTCCAGGCCGCGGGTCGTCAGGGCCGGTGTGCCAATCCGGATGCCGCTCGTCACCTTCGGGCTCTGCGGATCATAAGGTATCATATTTTTATTGACAACGATTCCTACGGATTCCAGAACCGCCTCGGCTTCTTTGCCGGATGGGATTAAGTTTCGGACATCCACGAGAATCAGGTGTGTATTGGTTCCGCCGGAAACGAGCCGGAGACCGCATTTTAACAGTTCATCCGCCAGCGCCTGGGCATTGTCGTATACCTTCTGCTGGTATGCCTTATAAACAGGTGTCATGCTCTCCAGCGCCTGCACCGCGCGCGCCGCGATCATATCCATTTTGGGCGCCCCCTGCAGTCCCGGGAATACCTGGGTGTCAATCTTTTTGGCGAGTTCTCCCTTGCACATGATGATACCGCAGCCTCTGGCGCCTCTCCATGTCTTATGGGTGGAGCTGCTGACTACATCGGCGTGAGGAATCGGTGAAGGTATGATTCCCGCTGCAATCAGGCCGACCGGGTGTGCAATATCGGCCATCAGATAAGCGCCGACGCTCCTTGCTATCTCACCGAAGCGCTTGTAATCGATCTGTTTCGGATAGGAGGAGGCTCCGCAGATGATCAGCTTCGGCTGATGCTCTTTGGCCAGTCTCTCCACCTGCTCCATGTCGATCTCCTCTGTTTCCCTGTTCAGTCCGTAAAATACCGACTGGTACATTTTACCGCTGTAATGGAATTTGGCGCCATGGCTTAAATGGCCGCCCTGATCCAGTTCCATTGAAAGTACGGTATCACCCGGTTTCAGCAGGGCGCGCAGAATCGCCACATTCCCCACCGTCGCGCTCATGGACTGTACGTTTACATGATCGGCGCCAAACAGTTTTTTAATACGCTCTTTTGCCAGATTTTCCACTCTGTCGGCCAGTTCACAGCCTGCCACGAAGCGTCCGCCAGGATAACCCTCGGCATTTTTGTCGGCCCAGATGGAACCTTCCAGTCCCGCCGCCAGAGGTGAGGCATAATTTTCCGATGCGATCAGGCAGAGTGTTTTTTTCTGACGCTCCTCCTCCTGCATGGTCAGTTCCGCCATTTCAGGGTCAAATTTTTTAATTTTCTCAAAGCTGTTATCCAGATACATCTTCATTCCTCCATTTTTTAATTTCCCGATTTATAAGTTCCTGTCTGTTGCTTTTCTATAATCCCATTATAATAAACCGGCTGTTTTTTTATAGGAACTAAACCACCGTTTTATTGAACAAAATCACACTTTTTATCATTTTTTCTTTACATTTATGGTACATAATAACGAAACAGGCTGTTTTCTCCTCCTTTACCCTGTACATAATATCCTATTTTTTAATGAAATAACGATTCTCAAGTCAACTTTACGGCATGGGGGATTCCTGATATAATGAAACAAAGGCGGTGAATGCAATGGGAAATATACAGGAACTGGACTGGGGAAATATCGACTGGGTCTTTGAACCCGCCCCGGGATCAAATGATAAAATGAAGGTTGGAATCAGCACCATACGGTCCGGCGGGGAGCAGCCCCGCCATATTCATATCGGGGATGAACAGCTTATGTACGTCCTGAAGGGGTACGGACACCAAAAAGTCGGGGATGAAGAACTCCCGCTGGCTCCCGGAAAGCTCTATCATATTTCCCCCGGCATGTCCCATGAGGCTGTCAACGACGGGGACGAAGAGATTGTCAAACTGCTGATCTCCATTCCCGCCGCACTGAGCGACGGACCGGCCTGGCAGGGACAGGAAACCGAAGTCCCCGCCGCTCCCCAGGAAATTGACAGACGGCATTTTCTCCGACAGACCATCTCCGAAATCTCCGGCCAGATGCTGCATCCGCTGAAAATGCCGCTGTCCATCTACGACTGTGACGGAACGGCGGTCTATCAGAATGCGGAATATCCCGCCTTCTGTAAGACGTGCTGTGACATCGTGGAGGATCCGATGAGCTGTCCCCTCTACCGTCAGAAGGAGTCTTATCCCGCATCCTGCAATTCGAGGCCCTCGGCCTTTATCTGCCAGTACGGCCTCTCCCTCTATATTCTGCCCATCGTGTCCGGCGAAGATTACCTGGGGGCGATTAAGGCCGGCCACGTCAGGACGATGGAGCCCGCCGTGACGGAATTTCCGGGAAAGCTCCCCTACAATGTCCCCAGCAGCACCGTGGCGGGCATCCTGCAGATTATGGAGAAGCTTTCGAACATCATCTGCAATTACTATCATTTTACCCAGATGGAAGCGGCCCTGGAGGACAGCAAAAAAGCCCTGTCCGACCAGACGAAGCAGGAGCAGCTTCTGCAGTCCTCGCTCCAGACCAGCCAGACAAAGGCCATCAACTTACAGATTAACCAGCATTTCTTATTTAACACATTGAATATGATGATGGGCACGGCCATCCGTGAGAACGCGGAACAGACCTACCAGGCCATCAGCAGCCTGGCCCTGATGCTTCAATATACGCTGCGCGGCGACAGCTATTTTGTCCCGCTTCGCGAGGAAGTGAATTACCTGAAGAATTATACGGGGCTGCAGCAGATGCGTTTCGGAAAACGCCTGCTGCTTCAGTACGATATCGACGAACAGCTTCTGCACGAGGAGGTCCCGTTTAACTTCCTTCAGCCGATCGTGGAGAACTGCTTCAAGCATGCCTTTACCGCATCCGGAGATCTGATGGCTATCTCCGTCTCCATCCTCGGGGAGGAGAATTATCTCGTCGCACGGATCAGCGACAACGGCAAAGGAATGGAACCGGAAGAGCTTCTCGCCCTCAGGGATATCATGCGCAACGGCGACTCCTCCCACGGAACGGCAATGGTTGCGCGGAAACTGGATGCCCTGTACGGTGAGAAATACCGCTATGAAATCAGCTCCTGCGCCGACATTGTATTCCTGGACATTGAAATGCCCGGCTTAAACGGGCTCCAGGTCATGGAAAAGCTCAGCCATGAGCCCCTGGGGGATGTGGCCTTTATCATCATTACGGCATATAATTCCTTTACCTACGCCCAGCAGGCGCTGCGGCTCAAGGCCCGTGATTTTCTGCTGAAACCGATACTCTACGAGCAGTTCTGCGAGACTATGCAGCGTGTTCTGGGATACCGTTATTCCGACAATCCGCTGTTTAACCAGCTTATGGAATACATTGATCTGCATTATATGGAAGAGCTTCATCTGGGGGACTGCGCTGCAGCTATTTCAACCAGCGAAAGCAACGTGGCAAGATTATTCAAACATTATCTGAACACCAGCTTTACCACCTATTATAATTCCGTCCGGATCAATAAGGCGACGGAGCTTCTGCACAACGGCTGCTCGGTCAAGGAGGCCGCGGATATGGTGGGATACAGCAATTTAAACTATTTTTACCGCACGTTTAAGAAGCAGACCGGAATGACTCCGAAAGAGCACCAGAGCGGCCATAAACCCGCCGTCCCTCCGTCTTGACAGGGAAGGATTTTCCGGCGCAATTCTTTTAACCGGGGAACCTTGCATACTCCGGATAAGTATGGTACGCTTATCCATAACAGCGGCGTATTAACAAAAGTTTCCGCAAAAGCAGTAAATCAGATACAGAACCGACATCACGGAACATACACAATAAAAAGCCACCCGGAGGCGCTTATGCAAAAGAAAATTTTCCCTGTTATTATAACAATTGCCCTTATACTCTCCAGCTTTTTTTCACTTTTCTGTCTGCACAACCTCCAGGGTAATGCAAAAGTAATCAACTATGCCGGTATTGTGCGCGGCGCCACCCAGCGCCTTGTCAAAGAGGAGCTGAACCATCACCCCAATGATGCCCTGATTCAAAGACTGGACGGCATTATTTCAGAGCTTCAGACAGGCGAAGGTGAACACGGGCTCATCCGCATGGACAGCAGTAAATTCCAGTCCCTGATACTTGAGATGCAGGCCGAATGGGAAGATATGAAGGAAGAAATTAAAGATGTCAGGGCCGGGGGAGACACGGAACAGCTCTTTAAGGACAGTGAATCATATTTTGACCTGGCCGATCAGGCGGTTCTGGCCGCGGAACAGTTTTCTGAAAAGAGGGAGTACTTGGCCGAGAAAAGCCTGCTGATATTGAACTGTTCCTTCATCGTTATGATTTTCCTGTTTTACCTCTTCAGTTCCAGCCAGGCCAGACGGCGTAAAGCGCTCATGGCCGCCGAGGAAGAGAACCGCAGAAAAGAAGAGCGTCTGTCCCGTATGACCGACAGCCTCCTCGGGCCGATGAACGACATCTCCGAGCTTATCTATGTAACCGACATAGAAAGCCATGATCTGCTGTTTCTGAATAAGGCCGGCCAGGAAACATTCCATATAGACAATATGGACGGCCAAAAATGTTACAAAGCCCTGCAGGGCAAGGAGCAGCCCTGCGATTTCTGCACCACCCCACTACTGAAGGAGGGAGAAATTTATACCTGGGAATACACCAATCCCCTGACGAAACGCCACTATCTCCTGAAGGACAGCCTGGTGGAATGGGAAGGACGCATCGCACGGATGGAACTCGCCTTCGACACCACCGAATCGGAAAGGGAAAAGATACAGTTAAAGTCCAACCTGGAGGCCGACAAGATGATCACGGAGTGTGTACGCATGCTGTACCAGCCCGATGATATTGACGCGGCAATCGCCCAGGTGCTTCAGTATCTTGGGAGCTTTCTCTCCGCCGCCCGCGCCTATATCGTCTATATCAGGGATGGCAGAATGTATAATGATTATGAATGGTGTGCGGAAGGCATCTCACCTCAGAAAAATTTTCTACAGGAAATGCCAATTGATTTGATTGAACGCTGGATCCCTTATTTTAACCACAAGGAATGTATTATCATCGAAGATTTGGAACAGATCCGCGGGACGGCTCCGAAGGAATATGAAATCCTTCACTCGCAATCCATCCAAAGCCTGGTTGTCGCTCCGCTGGAGCGTGAAGGGACTCTGGTCGGTTATTTCGGCGTAGATAATCCTCCACCCGACCGGATTCAGAATATCGCGCCTCTCCTCCAGACTCTGTGCTATTTCCTGCTGCTTGCAAGAAGCCATTCGGACAGCCAGAAACTACTGACCCATTTGAGTTATTTCGACAAACTGACCGATTTTCAAAACAGAAACAAGTACATAGAAGACACGACAGCGCTGGCACACACGGATACCCCCGTGGGAATCGTCTATCTGGACGTTAACGGATTAAAAGATATCAACGACCGCTATGGCCACGAATTTGGCGATAAGGTTTTGGTTGAATGCGCAAGGCGGATGAGAGCGGTCTTCACCTGCGCCAATTTTTATCGGATCGGCGGTGATGAATTTGTCATCATCTGTCCCGACATGAACCAGGAGCAGTTCCAGAATCTGGTGCACGAGCTGAAGGCCCGCTTTGCTCTGGACTCCGACTGCCAGGCCGCAATCGGCTCCCAGTGGATCGAATGTATTGATGATATCAGCCGGGAGATTGCAATTGCCGACGCCCGGATGTACGAAGATAAGAAGGCGTTTTACCGGAAGAATCCGGCCTCACGCCGCTATCGCCATTACAATGATGATCTTCTGTCCCACCTGTCGAATTCCGCCTCACTGCAGAAAGAGATCGATGAGAATCATTTCGTCGTTTACTTTCAGCCAAAAATTTCGTCCGCCAGCCATCTGGCCGAGGGGGCCGAAGCGCTCGTCCGTTACTCACCGCAGCCGGGCAGACTGATCTATCCCGGAGATTTCATACCGCTGCTGGAAGAATTTGAGATCATCAACCTGATTGATTTCTACGTTTTCCGCTTTGTCTGTTCCAAACTGAGTTCCTGGAAAAAAAGCGGCAGACGCCTCTTCCCCGTTTCCGTAAACTTTTCAGTCTGCTCACTGAAAATGCCTGATTTTATCGAGCGCCTCACGGAAATTTGCAAATCCTGTGATATTTCACCGAACTATCTGGAAATAGAAGTCACGGAAAAAATGCAGAACCACGACGGTCTCGATGTAAAAGAACTGAGTTCCAGACTTCAGAAGGCGGGCTTTACCATTGCCCTCGACGATTTTGGCACGGAGTGCGCAAACGTCGTTCTTCTGTCCGAGGTGGAATTCGACGTGCTGAAGCTGGACAAGAGCATCATCGACCATATTGCCGACAATCCGAGAAACCTGACCATTGTCAGATCCATCTCCGAGGTCTGCCACAATCTCGGTGTCTGCCTGGTGGCCGAGGGCGTGGAGGCGGAGGAACAGTTTTCCGTATTGTGTACCTGCGATATTGATCTGGTGCAGGGGTACCTGTTCAGCAAACCTGTTTCCGCAGAGGAATATGAGAAACTGTTTCTATACAAAGCGCAGTAGAGTCCGTTTCACGGATGCTTCATTATCCAATCATTATTATCTAATACTAAATAAAAGGCTCCGGATTGTTGATTTCAGCAGTCCGGAGCCTTTTCTGACTTTTCTGACTTTTCTCTTGCTTACTCTCCCATGAAACCGGCCGGTGCAGAGAACAGCCAGGCCGGTTTCATAAGCCACATGTCTCCCCGGAATCTTCACAGTCCAGGCCACGGCTGCCGGAGCCATCGCAGGCACAGAGATTACCGCAGGTGATACAGCCACAGCCATCACAGGAGCCGCAGTCATCGCAGCAGCCGCAGCCATCACGGCAGCCGCAGAGTGCAGACAGTTTTGCATAGAGCGTATGTTCCAGATGGGTTGCATTAATAATCGTTTTGTTAATCTCTCTGTTGATACAAAGTATCTTATCAATATCATCCGTCATGGAAAGCACCTTCTGGAGCTTCTCTCCCTCCGCATTTAGAATACGAGCCATGGAGGCCTCCATCATGGCGATGGATTCCATGATATCGGCGCATGCATCCCCTTTACAGCAGTCATTTTCGGGGCTGCATTTTCTGCAGGCCATAAAATTACAGGGACAGAGGGTTATGTTTAAACAGCACACCGGAATTTTCCATTGGCACAGATATGGATATTTTTCCTTTTTAAACGCCAGAAAATCAACGACTATCTCCCCGCACTCCGACCTGCACGGATAAAAGATGATATCTTTCAGAATGAAACTGCATTCGGCCATACAGGAGCCGACAACCCGGCCGCATTCGTCGAAGATACAGAGATAGGACTGGCTGTTTTTCACAAAGGTGATGATGTGCACGGGACAGAGGCTGATAATTCCTGTAATGCTGGAGCCGGGGGAACGGTACAGTACTTCCGCTCCCTCGGAGCACTTACATACCTCGATCACACAGGCCGTATAAGCGGCAACCAGGCTGTCATGGCAGCAATTAAAAGAGAGGCCGGTGATATTTCCCGTATTTTTTCCGCAGTTAAAGGTAATGCAGTCTATTTCCGTCATGTTGCATGCCAGCTTAAACAGCATATTGCCCTGCCTTTTCGATGACGCCCAGAAACAATTTTCCACGGAATCGTAACAGATGCAGTCATACTCCCTGCCTGTGGAAAAACATTCAACAATATGAAAACAAACATCCGCTTTAATAATTTCACAGGTGTGCAGGATTGTAAAATAGTAATGGCAGCCGTCAAATGCCACACGGTTTATCTTTTGGTCACACCGCAGCGCTATCGGTCTGCATTCCGTTAAAACACAATCATCCATCAAAATCTCCTTCCTGTTTCTTATATCGGTTTCTATGTAATGTATGAGCGCCGGGCCGGATTGCGTCCGGGCCGGCATTCATAAATGTGGCTGATTCCTGGTTCAAATCCACCGTATAAAATCTTGACGTGGCATTTACAAAAAGGAACAGATGCCCGTCCAGATCAAAGGTTCCGACGTTAAAGTCATTGTTCGGAAGCCCTGTGGGGTTGGATGAAAGCTGCATCAGGTTTCCGGTGTTATCGATACGTACAATTCTGTGCACCGTCTGGTCATACCCATAAATATAATGATCCAGCAGGTTATATCCAATTGCATTTACATTGTTGATTGGATTCAGGAATCCCTGAAGTTCGGAGACTCCCGTCACCACATCGATATTGTACCACTGGGTCGGCTCATTGACGAACTGACCGGCGTCCTGGTACATGCAAGCGGATTGTCATTCGTATCGTGGCTGAAGTTCTGGCTTCCGATCACCGCGTTATTGGTAATTTATGTGGCCGTAACCGTTGATGTCAGCACTCTCGGACCGTTTGACACGGTAAAGCCGCCCGGGTCATATTGACCGTTGTGGTTTCAATCATGAAACACTATGCCTGTTATTACAGCCGGCATATCATCATCCCCTTGTTTTATCTATTTTAGTCACACTCGCAGTTGATGCGGATGTCAATTGTTACCGTCTGTCTGCAGCTCCCCTCACCAACTTCGAGAATAACCGTCCCGCTGTCCGTCTGCATACAATCAACAGTTATGATGCTATTCTGGAACGTTACGGAAGGCGGCAGGCTGACCGCTTTTACAAATGCGGCGGGCGCAGCTGCAAAAAGCATGGAAACCGGCAGTTCATTACAGTTACCGATAAGAACGGAATAACTGTTTTTATTATTCTTTATAATCTCGTCGTCTGTGTCTGCAAGATTAACAAAGATGAGCGAGGTATCGGTTATGGCCGCACAAGGACATTCCTCGCACAGACAATCCTCAAACAGCGCAAGTTTGGATTTTAACACAATTTCGAGCATGGAGACCGAATTGACAACATCATTTACCGACTTGTTAACCATCAGCATTTCCTGCGGCGAATCTGACAGCGCCACAATTTTCTGAATTTTCTCTCCCTCTGCATTTAATATATGAGCCAGAGCAGCCTGTTCAAGAGCTACGGACTGAATGATATCCGTGATAGACTGGCATCTTGAAATGTTGCTTGGCTGTATGATAGGCATTCCCATAAAATTTCCTCCCGGATTAAAGATCGCAAATATCGGATTTATTTAATATATTACATTATCATAATATGATTTTTATTTTGAAACGTTACAGAGAGAAGCGGGACGGCCGGTACGCACGATTGTCAAGCCACCACATAAAAATGAGACGGATACCAGCAATTCTACGGTTTCCGTCTCATTCATCAAAATTTCTTTAACTTAGTCTCTGCTTTTAATATCTTCACCTAAAAAATCCGACTTATTTTGTTCATAGCTGTCCAGAATCTGTATGAATTGCTCATCCTTGACCGCTTTATATTGATTCAATTCAACTAATTTCAAATAATTCTTTTTTGCTACTCCAAAATCGATATCGCTCACAAAACATCCCGCCCATTCCCACTTCCGCTATCGAACTTGCTATTTTTATCTGAAACCGCTCGGCTTCATTGGCCCCTATGCCCTGAGAGAGATTAAGCACCCGATGTTTCCTGTCATCCAAAACCAAATCATATGTACATGATGACTCTACCAATTGGTAATTGACTATCTGGGGATTTTTCTGTCCGTTTTCTTCTTTTTCCACAAAGAAAAAACAGCGGATATGAATGCTATTCCGATACCGCTGAATATCCATTCTTTATTACTGTATAACCAGTCTACCATCTTTTTCCTCTTATATTTCTGTTTATTGTCTGCGCTATGGAATTTGTCGTCCCCTGCCTTAAAGCATCCCCGGAGCCCTGACGCTTTTCACCTTTCTCACCTTTCCCTTTAAGGTTTTGCGCTGTAAAGCTTCCAGCACAAGAGCGCCTTTCCGGTTTAAGATTTCCACATAGCTTAAGCTGTCCCTGATATCGATGATTCCGATATCCGTCACTTCCACCCCCTCTATACTGCAGATGGTGGCGACGATATCATTGGCCCTGATTTTTGATTTCCGGCCTCCGCCGATGGACAGTCTCATAATTTCTTTGGTAAACCCGCTGCCGCTCTGCGTTTTTAATTCCGTTTTGGCTCGCTGGCTTGTCCAGAATTGTTTCTCAGCCGCCTGTTCCACTTCCGGGCATTTTCCAATCTCAAAAGTCCAGCCGGTGAATTCTTCCACCATCCTGAGCATCCGGCGATCCTCTTCGCAGACAAGACTTACCGCCGTCCCTGTTTTTTTGTTTCTGCCGGTACGTCCAATCCGATGGACATAGGTTTCCCTTCCGGTCGGAAAGTCATAATTGAATACATGGGTAATGTCCTTGAAATCAATGCCCCTGGCTGCCACATCAGTCGCAATCAAAAAGCGGAAACCGCCTCTCCGAAACGCATTGACGGTTTTCAAACGTTCCTTCTGCTCCATATCGCCGTGCAGCATCCCGCAGAAAATCCGGTTCCGCCTCAATTTCTGGAACAGGACATTTACCATCTCCCTTGTCCCGCAAAAGATGATGGCGCTCTCCGGATTCTCCAGCTTCAGCGCCCTGATGAAGGTATCGTATTTGCCGTCCGGTTCCGTTTCATAAAACTTCTGCTCGATGGCAGGTTCCTCCTCCTGCTGCGCATCACATGTCACGGTGACGGCCTCCTGCATGAATCCTTCCGTCAACCGGCAGATCTCCGGCTTCAGTGTGGCGGAAAAAAGAGAAATTCCCGCTTGTTCCGGGACTTCTGCCAAAATTTCCTTTACCTCGTCGGCAAACCCCATATCCAGCATTAAATCCGCCTCGTCGATTACAACCCATTTCACCTGGCCGAGCTTTAAAGTTTCGCGACGGAGATGATCCATGACGCGCCCCGGCGTCCCCACTATGATATGAGACTTCTGTTTCAAGGTCTGAATCTGCTTATCAATGGGAAAACCACCGTATACGGCCGCAACCTTTAACCGCTTCAGCCTGCCGATAAAAAAGACTTCATCTCTCACCTGTTCCGTCAGCTCCCTGGTGGGTTCCAGAATTAAAACCTGGGGGAGGTTCTCCTCCCAGACCACATTCTCACAGACCGGAATTGCAAACGCCGCCGTTTTCCCGCTCCCGGTGGGTGCCTTGGCTAATACATTGGCGCCCAACAACATAACCGGTATGACCGACTTCTGTATCTTGGTCGGTGTCTGATAGCCCAGCACTTTCAGTGCGCTTAGGATTGTATCGGATAATTCGTAATTATTAAAATGATTATTTTCCTGTTTATTCATCTGCCTCTTCCTTATGAAAAAATAAATGCAGAGAACTGCAAAGTTCCTCTGCATCCAGGCTGTTCATACGGCCCGTTAATTGATTATATCACAGATATTGGTATCTGACGATTCCCTGTTTTTTTGTCATTGCGAAAGCAACATAAAATATGCCATGCCGGCTCTTCCCATTTCCAGGCAATGAAAAAGGGCGGCCGGAATTATATTCCGAACACCCTTTTTAACTGCCTTTACTGTTTTGCAGCTTTTCTCTATCCTTCCATGTCACCCGGTTCCGTATATACAACGAGATTGTGCGGCAATTCTATGACTTTTTTGTCCGCTTTCATCTTTATTAATACGCGGTATGTATCGTATTCCTTTGCCTCATTTGCAATTGGAACCGTTAGTATAACGATCTTTTTCCCATCATCCTTCTCCAGGGCCAAACCTGCCGATGATATTTTCAGATAAGAACCGCTGCTGTCCTTTTGATATAATTCTGCGGAAAACTCCGGGACACTGGTTCCTGCCTGATAGGAAAGCTCCAGTTTTTTACTCTCTCCCGGTTTCACAAGATGGGAGGCCGCGTCGGAATTTTTAATCTTCATTCCATAAGAAGCCGGCGAAGCAACCATAATTTCTATGTCCTGCGTTGCGGCCGCCTGATCGGGCGGAATGTAATTTTCCGTCTGGGACGAATAAAGCTGGATCTTCAGTATGTAGGTTCCCTCGGGCAAACTCCAGTCCGTATTGTCAAATGTTACTTTGTAGTCACGGGTTCCCACCTGTATATCGCCGAGGGAAACGCGGCAAAGGTTTGACTGGGTTCCATATTCCGTCGTTTTCCCGTTTACCTCAGCCGTCACTTTCGTGGCTGCCGGATAGGAATATGGTACTTCTGAACTGCCGTCCTTTTGATAGAGGCGGAACGCCAAGGTCAGTGAGCTTTTACTATGGTAGGTGTCGTTACCGTCCAGCTTGGAAACGGCCACATTACCGGATATCGTTACCTTTTCGTCCGAAGAACTGCTTACGTCGGCCTTCAGAACGATGTTTCTTCGGGGAGAAAGCTGCCATTTCACCGCCTTCTCACAATCTGCAGCCGCGCCTGCTCCTCCGTCTGCGCTGCTGTCCATCCCCGGTTTAGCCGGGAAAACAAGAGTGAGTGACTGCTCAATATTGCTGCTGACCTCTACAAAAGCCTGGGAATAATCCAGAATAAAGATCAACTTATGCTTCAAACTCTCTTTTTCAGTAAGATTTACAGATTCACCAGTTCCCATCACCTTAAATGAATCCAATAAAATTTCTGTTTCGTTGCCGGTGCAGTAATAATAGAAATATTCCGGTTTTTCCCGATCCGTCACCTCGGCCAGAATTACAGAAATCCCCTCCGGGAAATTGCCCCGGATATAAGGCATACCATAGTTGCTGCTCACGTAGTTTTGGATATCATACTGAATACTTATTGCGCTTTCGGCCGTAATGAGGTTGTTGTCCGGCAGATCCGTCTGAGCCATAAAATCCTTAAACTGTTTTCCCATCATACTCTTTGTCTGTATATCTCTATCCGGTTCCATCTGCGTACCGACCGTGTTAATTGTAATATTGGAGGTAATTGTAATATCATCCCCAATCCCCAGAACCACCTCCACTTCACCTGCGGGAGTCAAAGTTTCAAGTGCGTTTACATTGTCCAGCGTAAATCGAACCACGGAGCATTCCTCCGTTTTGATTTCACCCAGCTCCGGCTTGGGATCCGGTGACGCCAGTAAATCATGAACCTGATCCGCGGTTGAATTGTTCACGGGCGGATCCAGCTGAGCCGACAGACTGAACTTTTTTTCATATCCGGAATTACCTCTATGCTGTTCAATTTCATTCTGCTTAACCAGCTCTACCCCATGTTCTCCCTTAACAGTGACCGATTTTACTTTCAGTTTTCTGTTTCCCGACGCTGCAATTTGGTATGCCGGTATCTTAATTTCCGCCATCCGCACCTCATCACGTTTAATATAATCATCCTTTACCGCCGTCAACACAAGATCCGTCTTTTGCTCTTTCGGATGGATCCGAACCGTTACCATATTTGTCGTCTCGTGAGCCTCCGAAGCTGCGGAACCTTTCGTATAAAGCTCCATGCCGCATGACGCCCAGGAATAAGACAGGCCGGGAGTGATATTCGTCATATCATATTTGAGTGGAAGTTCCATTGAACATTTTTTACCGTCCGGAATTCCCGTTTTCTGGTCTCTGCAGACAATTTTAACGGCTCCCACATCGGCCCATTTCTTATCGGCTGTCACCTCGTCGGCCGATATAAATTCCGCGTATTCTGTTCCCCCCTCCCCTCTGCTAAAGTCCGCCTTGCCATTACTATAATATTGGAAATCATCATTCGTACGCCCTTCGGGTATGTTATTATAACAGTATCTTACTTCCAGGAGTTCCGCCGCGCTGCCGGTCAATTGCAAAGGCCCCGTCAACTCAAGGGTAAACGGAGGTTCATTATGTGTTCCGTCTTCCTTCTTATCGTACATATGTTCATGCAGCGGCTCATCACGTTTCAGAATCGGAATCAGATAATAAAATTTGCTGCCGTCTATTGTACCGCCCAGACTGTTGTTAAACGATATTTTGTATTTGAGTTCTCCCGTTTTATCCATTAAATCGATCGACGGTTCATATGCGAAGTCCGTCTTTCCTTCCTCTTTCAGGGCTGCCTCAAACGGAACCATGGGAGTTCCTGCGGTTACGGTAAAGATACGGTCTGGAGCACTGGAACTGTAACTGACCCTGGCTGTACCTGCACTGTAATTATCCGCTTCTTTCAGGGCGTGATTCCATGCATGGGCAACCTGGCCCGAAGTCGCTTCTGTTTCAATTCCGCTGGCTCCGGCGCATACGATGTCTTTCAGATCATAGGGTTTTGAGACAAGCAGTTTATTGGAAGTCTGAAGTTTAAAAGTAAGTGTAAGATAATTACCTTCCGCTATTGCCCCCAGCCCTTCGCTGTAATATCCCAGAGGAGCGCCGCCATTATCACCCTCCTCTTTGAATGTGATCGGGTACAGTTTATATCCGGGTTCGGTCGTCAAAGCATTCTGTACAATCAGATGTGCATTTTTACGGCCAACCTTAACGGATTCCTTTACAAGCTCCAGTTCATTCTCCGGCAGCCTGATATAAAAAACAGGATTCTTAACGTATAGCGTATTATAATAAGGGTAACTGCTTACCTCCAGCGTTGCATTAACCGTAATTGTGCCGCCTGCCGCAACCGAGGTTCCCTCCGGGAGCGCCTTCGGATATTGATTATTTATTCCATTGACAATCATCATTGTCGTCTTTACCACTTCTCTGGAATCGGCACCGGGGTTGAGGGTGGCTCCAAGCTGTTTCACCGTCACCCTGGATTCTATTTCAGTATTCACCGCAGCTTTTTCCCCTGTTCCTGCGCCAGTGTCTGTACCGCTATTTGTTTTTATTCCGGAATCGTTTTCTGTCCCGTTGCCGGTTCCAGCAGTTGGTATATCTGTTATTGCCATTTTGATGCTTATGGCATCTCTTTTACCCCCTTCCTTTCTCTTCTCAATCGGCATTCCGTATACTACTCCTCCCGATGTCCACGGAGAACTGTCGTTATAAAGAATGGTATTGGCCGGAATTTTTGTTTCATAGGTAATACTCTCAAAATAATACCCCTTATTCACCGCCTCCTCTGTTCTGGAGAAGATCAATCCCGGGCTGCTGCTCTTATCTGGTCTGCTGACGATCCGGTTGAGTGTTTCATCGGAAAGATCCGTTACAGATTGCCCATTTTTATCCATGTATGTGCTGTGAACCGTTATCTGAGCTTCTTCATTCGTTCCCTTGACGGGAAGAGGAAGTCTTACCGTCGTAATTCCGATTGCTAAAGAGCTCTCAGAGGAAGAATTCTCAGGCTTTGAAAAACGGAATTCCATTTTTTGGATCCCTGATTCTACCGGGCCCACATTTTCCACCCGGAAATCGGCCAGAGGGTAAACAATCCCAGGTTCAGCGTCAAAAGGTACATATCGGTTTGAATCACTATTCGATGCATTGCCAATTTTGATATGAGGATCCCTTGTTATAAGGATCGTTTTTTCCTGAGACAGTTTTGTATATTCATACTTATATTCACTTCCATAATACCCTTGTACCCAGATCTCCGGAGGCGGGTAAATAATCATAGTTCCGCTTGGAAAATCTGTCTCAGGAAAAGTACATGTCAGATAAAACATTGGCCCCGAAAATTTAGAGACAAAATTCGGAAGGTTTCCTTCTACCAATTCGCTTGCTTCGTCTGACTGGAACTTTTTATTTCCGCCACCTGCATTCGTAACCGTAAGAGATACATCTTTTGCATAGATTGTCTTTCCATCTTTATTATAATACGGTTTCTTCTGAACAATCCTTATATTTTTCCAGAATATATTCGGCGTTGAGTTTAATTCGTTCAGTCTGGCTATATAGACATTGTTACTGCCCATCTGCTGATTTTTTACCCCACACAGAACCTCCTTTACCAGTGTTGAATCCTTCCAGTATCCGTAATATTCCCTCCCCTTTTCTTTATCTGCACCTGTGCCCCGTTTAGGCACCGCAATTTTAGCAAGCGCTTTTTTCTCAATTATTTCTCCATTCTGCTGCAGAGTTACCTGGATCGGAGGGAACTCTCCCGTCACACTGATATCCTCCCCACCCTGTTTGTTCCATAATTGCTCATCGTATTTAACGCCGATGGCAAGGCTTACTATTTCGGCGGTTGGGCTCAATGTATAGTTTAAGATTCCTCCCACTTCTTCAGGTACTTCCGGTTTAAAATTGGTCGGGAAGTCCTCCTTCTGTAATGGGGAAAAATGATACTCCGTAAAGCTGCCCGCTCCCGCTGCCGTGGGATAACCGTCTTTGGCAAAAATCATTCCAAGCGGCATTTCTATCCGTACTTTCAAATTTCTCTTATCAATTATATTCTTCAAATCCACGCTGATATTTAATATTTTACTGTCTGCAAATCTCCAGTTCGTCAGGGCGGCTCCTTCTTCCGTAAGAAGCGCTTCTGCAGTACCGTTCGTTATGTCATCACCAGTATTATATATTCCGGCCTTCATATATTCTGATTTAGCCTGCCAAACCGCATATAGTGTCAGGGATTGCAGCGGTACCGTTCCCGGGTCATAATTGGTACCATTACCGTCCGCCCGGGTATTCCATGTTTTAAACGCCAGCCCCTCAGGAGCATTAAAATCAATCGTCTTTCCCTCCGTTTTGAATTTCCCTGCCTGGGACGGGTAGAGAATGGCACCCTCAGCACCCGCAATTGTCTGGGTAACTGCGTATTCCGCCGTCTCGTCTGCGGCCTTATTTGGATAATAGGTAATGCTGATTAAGCTGCTTTCACCGGCTCTCGGTTCGGAGTACTGCTCGATTGAAGGCTGGGCACTGTTTCCGGATGTGCGCAGTGAGCGGAAAAAACTGGTTTTGGGAATCATTGTAACACCGCAGCGGAAATATAAGATATCATCCCCCGGCTGCATTTTACGCGCGTATGAGGCCTCTGTAGCGTTTTCAACGGCCATCCATTCTGCCAGTTCCGGCTGTGTGGCGTCATAATCCTCGCTGTAATACCATTGGTAACTGACTGCATATTTTTTTGTACTGAGGGTTTTAATCGAGTAAATGCGGGTATCCGTTTCACCAGTTTGGATTACAGGTCCCTCCAGGATTACGTCGGCCACATCGGCAGCCCATACGGCGGTCAGCACGGCTTCCCCGCCGTCCTCTTCTATCTCCAGCTCTCCTCCGGGCTCCAGTACTTCATCCTCCGGTGTCAGCCAGCCGTCAAAATGATAGCTGACAATCTCATCCCCCTCCGGAGCTTTCCATGTTTCCGGAAGCTGGGGCGCTTCAAGCATTCCCTCTGCAACCGGTATACGGCCGGAGAGAGTCTCATTTTCTGTACTGTCGCCAGGATCAAGTGCCAGGGTTACCACCCAATCCGCCCGATCGTAACCGGCCTCCTGCGCCGCGTCGGAGAAGCTCTCATTCATTTCCGAACACCAGAATAAACCGGAACGGCCGTTATAGAAAACTTCCTCTCCAATTATCTGCTCTTCTATTATTTCAATCTTCCCCTCTTCCAGTGCGTCCGAACCGCTCGCTTTTTTATCCAGCCGGGCATTCGAATCAGTCGCTTTTTTCTGTGGACGGCCGGAGCTTTTTTCTGCGTCTGAGGCTGAAGCTGCTTTTTCTTTTTTTAAATCTCCTGTATCTGCAGGCTGAGACATTACACGGGGAACCATGTGGCTCACAATCTCCGGCCTTGGCTCTCGCTCGCCTTTACTGTATGGAGACAGCCTGACAATATCCGTATACGTTTTTTCCGTCTCGGCTTCTCCGCCGCTGCCTGACGTGCCGTTTTTATCGCTGCTGCCTGAAGCTTCCGGCTTCTCTCCGGCTTCCGGTTTCTCCGGTTTTTGCGTTGACTCCATTTTATCTGATATGCCAGGGTTGTCTGCCTGTTCCGTTTTGTCTGATTTTACCGATTCATCCGATGTTCCCGTATGTTCCGTTTCTTCCGGTTTTTCCGTTGTTCCCGGCTTTTCCGTTTCTTCCGGTTTTTCCGGTTTTACTGCCGTTCCCGGATTCTGGGGCTCTTCCGGCTTTTCCGATATTCCCGGTTTTCCAGTTTCTTCCGGATTTCCCGTTGTTTCCGAATCCTGGATTCCTCCGGGCTTCTCTGTTGTTCCCGGTTTGTCTGCATTTTCCGGTTGTTCCACTTCACCTGGATTCTGGGTTTCTTCCGGCTTATTTGATTTTTCCGGATTCTGCGTTTCTCCCGGCTTATTTCCTGTACCCGAATTCTGAGTCTCTCCCGGCTTTTCTGTTTCCTTTGGTTTTTCTGTTTCCTTTGGTTTTTCTGTTTCCTCTGGTTTTTCTGTTTCCTCCGGGTTTTCCTGTCCTGATGTTTCCCCCGATTCACCGGGCGTCCCGGGTTCACCGGTTTCCTCTTCTTTCGTGCCCATCTCCCCCGGCGTTTCGTTCCCCTCCGATGCTTCCGATTCATCCGGTGCCAGTTCTTCCTCTTCTTCCAGCTCCTCCATTTCTTCTAACTCTTCCAGCTCTTCTAATTCCTCCAGCTCCTCCTCCGTAAGCTGCCTTACTATTTCAGCACTGGTAAACTCATTGATAATATTTGTAAATTTAGGCGCGTCTTCCTCCGATTCTCCGGAAAATGCGAAGTCACCAATCCGCACCAATTGATCCGGGAGGATTAAGGTTCCTGATAAATTGGCGCAGCCAAAAAACAGATAATCGCCGACGGAGGTAATTCCCTCCTCTATTTCTATCTTAAAAATATCATCCACATGTTCTAAAAAAGGAGCCGTCTCCTCCGTATAATCATAGGTATCTCCCGTTCCCTTCAGCTGAAGCGTCCCATCTTCCATCAATACTGCATGCACGGAATCTCCTATTTTTACTTTGAATTCTGTTTTGCCCGCATAGGACAGCATTGTATTAAAATTCATTGTAGTCAGGAGCATGCTGAATACCAGCAGCCAGACTACAAATTTCTTTCCGGTTTTACCGAATAAGTATTTGAAATGTTTCCTTTCGTCTGCCCATCTCATCTGTCTTTATTCCCCCTTAGAATTATCGGGTACTGGTTCCCGTTCTGTACTTCTGCAGCATTTTCATGTTACCGCCAATATCACAATTTAAGGCAGCGATATCGCGGCCCCGTCCGGCGCTCTCTCCGGAACGGAATAATCACTGCTGGGATCTGTTTTGAAAAATAACAGGCGGCAGCTTTCCATCGGTTCTATTGTAATGGAGACAGAACCGTCTTTTGTTTGTGTTCCCCTGATTACCGCATTTGTATTGTCAGGGCTGAACTTTAAGGCATCCCACGTAACCGTAAGCGTCTGCTTTGTCCGGCCGCCTTTTATAATCAGTTCAGTCGCAGCTTCTCCCTGAGAATCCTCTATTGTATAGAGTAAATCGAAAGAGTCCTGAAGCAAAAATTCAGCTGTCAGTTTCTTTTTATAAGGCGATATTGAAGTGACTGTGACTGTCACACTCTTCTCCCCCTGAGCCGGCCAGATTGTAATATTACCGGATTTGGCCGCTCCCCCCTCCAGTATCCCGGTGGCCTTATCCAGCTTATCTCCTCCGTCAATTGAGCATGTTCCCTTATCACAGGTAACCGTATACTGTATTTCCATCCCGGAAACCCGCATGGCATCGGCAAAATTATTGATTGTTACAGGAATTCCGGCAGTCCAGTCGTAAATCGTATAGGCACTGCCCTCCCCCTCTTTTAGCACGTCCCCGGTGAAATAGAATTCCTTGGGCACTGCCGTGGCTCCTGCTAACTTTTTCTGCTGGACATATCTCGAATAGGTATGAAGACCGGTCGGAGCGGCAGCCACTAATACCAGACATACGATAACCGCAATTTTCATTATCCGCTTTCTATGTTCCGACATTGTACTGTTCCCTCCCCGCTTTAGATAAAATCACCTTTGCCCCGAAATCAGTTTCCCGTTCCGGACGTCAGCTTCTGCCGGCTGTCTACCAGAATCTGTATATGTTCCACCTCGCCTGCAAACTTGGAATCAGTCCCTGCCGGCCAGGTTATTTTCAAAGTATAAGTATGTTCAACCGCCGCGGAATGAGGCAGCATTCCTCCCTCAATCGGCGTGTTAACCGCAATAGGGGCTGCATTTACCAGACTGTTTTGACCATCCGGGATGCTCCCTCCTGTTCCCGCAGCCTTTTTTGTTCCGGTTAACGTATAGGTATACGGCAGGTTTCCCGTTGCACGGATTGTAATGGTGTAATCCTGGGCAACATCACTGACTTTGCCGTCTTTTGCATTTGTTACAATAAATTCTACCGTTGAATCAGTACCCGGAGTTTCCGGAAGCCGCGCAATCGGCACATCCACGCTGCTTTTACCGCTGATGTCCGACACAAAACATGCAATAGCCGCCGTTCCCGTTCCCGATGCCTGGGAAGTGTACCTTGCAAGAGTAACAGCGCCGGTTCCTCCTGCCGCTATAAAGAGCAGGAGCAGATACAGACCAATCCTTCCCTGTATTTTCTTTTTACGCATCCGTATCTCCTCCCTTCCAATTTCCTTTATCCGCACGGTTGCCGGCGACACGTTGCAGACCGGCAGCCACCGCTGTAAACGCGGCCAGAAGAAACAGAATTACAAACGGGTTTCCTCCTCCCGGAATTACGAGTATCACACGTCCTTCTATCGCCTCCGGCCTCACCGCCTTACTGTCTTCAACCGGATTGGCATCTCCTTTTGTGATAAAGCCGGCTCCCGAGCCACCGATAATGCGGTGGGTAATAAAGGCTCCTTCCTCCTCAAAAGTGATTACATCTCCTACCGCGTAACCTCTCCCGCGTCTTACAATCAGCCGATCTCCGACTGAAAATGCCGGCTCCATGCTTCCGGAAAGGACATCAAGCTGGGCGATCCCAAGAAAAAAGGGTAACTTCTGATGCAAAAGCAGGCGTGCAGAAATCTGCCAGAGCTGGCTCAAAAGCAATACTCCAATGAAAAACGTGCAAAGACATTTCACCAGTTTTCCAAACAACCGAACCATGATGCTTTATACTCCCCCTTCTGCGTGGATCGTAAGAGTCAGTGTATAAGCTCCACTCTTTTCTCCTGCAGCCGTATCCTCTTTCTCATTGCCGTTAAGCGGCCATTCCCAATCCAGTCTGTAACGGACCGTCTCATTCGCCTTTATGGATGTTTCCAATACAAGTGTTTTATTTTCACCCGAAAGAGTCCCCTTTGCGGCATCAACATCCGGAAGTTCCCCCTTTATCCTTGCGGAGGCCAGCTTAAAGGTCAGAGGCAGATGGTTTTCCGGACCTTCTGTCAGGATTAAATGAATGGCAAGATCCTCGTCCCTGCTGTTTTCCAACTGAAAGATATAATATCCGGAAGAACCCGGAGCCAGTAATACCTCTTCTCCGCCCTGGCGGTTATAAAATAAATCAATGATTCCCGTCTGTGTCCATGAAACGAATTCCGAAGTATTGCCGATCTGCCCCGAAACATTTAATGTTCCTTTATCTTCCGCTCCGCTTTCAGTCTCCGGACTGCTGCTTCCCTCCGTACCCGGCACGGTTCCGCCGCTTCCGTGGCTTCCGCCGCCATGGCCTCCGCCGCTTCCTCCTCCGGAATTTCCGCTGTCTCCCTTTGTCTCCTCCTGTTCCGTAAGATCCGGCGACGGTTTATAGGCGTCTTTGCTGTCACCGTCCATCCCGTTACCGGACGGTCCCGGATGCTCCGCTCCAACCGGGCTATCTGCCCGGCCCTCCGTGTACGCCGGTCCGTTCTGAGCATTTGGGGAACCTCCCGTCTCCTGCGGCGGCTGACCCTCTGCCGTTGTCTGAGCGCCGTTGGAAGTCGGTGCCTGGCCGATCGGGATAACCTTACTGTCCGATATCTGGCTTCCTCCGGTTCCCGGTCCGTACACTTCTCCCGACGGGGAAGTAATCTGACCGCCGGGTTCTATCTCTGTACCATCTGCAAGATGTACGACTCCCTCCGGATCAATTTTGTTTTCTCCCGCCATATAAGGCGTCTTCGGATAAATGACAGTGTCATCGGGTAGAATAACGGCTGTCGGATCCCCTTTCGTTCCGCCAGCAAGGACAATCGTTCTGTCCGGCAGACAAATATTTCCCACCGGCGTCACAACAGGACCGTTCTCTATGGAAGCGATCCCCTCCGGTGTTATCACCCATCCATCGTTTTTAGCATAGGTAAATTTTTCAGGGTTAATATAAACAGTTCCCTGTTCCACTTCAATCGAAATTTCCAGCAGACGGACATCCACAGCAAGCTGAATGACGTACTCCCCATCATTTCCCATGGAAATTGATACGCCTTCCGCCTCCTGCCGGTGTTCCAGGACAATCTTCCGCTCTGCTGCTATCGCACCGTCATCGTCCAATACATAGACGTGGTGCTCTCCTTCTGTAACGTCGCTGAATAAAAACATTCCGGTTGAATCCGTGACTGTCGTAACCGGAGCGCTGTGAAGCTCCATCGTACGGCCTGCGGCCGGGGTTCCGTCGGAATATAATGCCTGGCCGGCCAGGTGGAGAATCGCCGGGGAGTTCACTTCCTGCCCCGGGTCTAAAAGAATTGTATCAATCAACTGACCGCTTGGTTCAGATCCTGTTCTTTTTCCCAACATATAACCGGCGATGCCCGAAGTGAACATGAATAATACCAAAAGGAGCATCATCAACGGAAATGTCCGTTTTCCGCGGTTTTCGCGTTGATCTGCACCGTGATAACTATGTGTCTGTCTTTGTTCCATCCGCGTTTTCTCCTTTCGGCTGTAGTCTGATTTCGTTTTCTGATTCTAAATTAAGACGGCACACAGACTGTGATCCGTCTTTTCAATCATGGTATGGGATAAATTCAGTATTCGGCAAAAGATACGTTAGTGTTCTGTGCCATTCATTGTGTAAATGAATGTACTACTGATGTAACGTATCTTTTGCCGGAGACTGAAGGCTCCGGTTTTTATTGAGTTGCAATGAAAAGTTCGTGAAACGTGCTTTTCGTTGTTGGCGCTGATAACCTGAATATGTAAACAGGACAGGTTATCGGTTCTGCATTTGCTTTCTCCTGTTTGCGGCACAGGCAGATTGGGAGAAAGGGCGGCAGGTTATGAGGTTGGTGAGGATGCAAGCGATTGCTGTGCAGTTAGTTTAACGGTAAATGTAGGTGCTGCAGTACCTTTTGCTGCTTCTTTACCGGCATTTGTGTCACCAGCGTTATTATCTTCCCCGCCTTCCCATTTCCAATAAATGCTTTTTTTCACCGGGGTGCTTACATCTCCGAGAGCTACTGTCGTGAAACCTGGTGTAGTCGGCCAAGCATTCTTGCATTCAGCATCTGAATAAAACTTTATATTTCCCGTATTTTCCGCAAGATTTGAAAGATTATCAAGTTCAATTTTGTATTCAAAAGCGACCTCGGAACCGCTTCCATTGATTTCTATTTTTATCTCCCCTGTATCACCAGGAGCAATAGTATTTGTACTTACAAGACCGTTTTCCTTTTTAGTCTCATGCAAATTGAAATTGTAGTCTGCAGTCTGAAACGTGGTCCCCTGTTTAAAAGCAACCGACCATTTCGCAATATTCGCCGTTCCTGTTCCTGTCACTTCACTGGTATACCGAGCCAGCGTACCGCCTGCCAGACAAGTACTGATCAGGGTCAGCGTCAGTGCCAGGGCACCCAAGCGGGCTGCGTGTAATTTTTTCATATAGTCTGACCTCTCTTTCCATCATTTTTCGGGAACCTCATACTCCCTCCCAGACACGGTTCCCTCGTGCCTGCGGTACTCTGCACCCGGATATTACCCGGTTATATCGACGGCTCCTCTTTCCACTGTGCCTGAAAAGACGGCCGGTGCATTCTGCTTCTCTTTGTCTATCTTACTTCTCCTCATCTGGCTTTTCCGATTCCTTCTGCCCGGAACAGGCTGCCTCCTCACTCTGCTTCCGCATTAAATCGGCCAGTTGTGCCTCCAGCATTGCGGTCCGCTCCTTTTCCGCATTCTCCGACTTTCTGCGGCTCATGATATCCCAGAAAATAAAAAGAAGCAGCGGACAGACAATAAACAGGAGCATACCGGCGGGCGTCTGCATGAACATCACCGCATTGCCCATTCCTCCAATCCGCAGCCCCTTCCAGATTCCCTGAATCTGGTCTGCCGATACCGCCAGGCGGTCGTCCGTATTATTGGCGTCTCCTCTTGTGATATATCGAATCTGTCCATCCTCCCCCATGGCCGTCCTTACAATACGGTGAGTCACCGCCTGGCCTGAGGTCAGATAGCATATTACGTCGCCTTCCTTCAGTTCTTCATAATCTGCCTTTTGCAAAACAATCAAATCGCCGGTGCTAATGACCGGTTCCATGGAACCGGAAAGCACCACCACCGGCTTAACTCCAAAAACGCCGGGCATATCCCCCGGATGGAGATAAGTGCCTGCAATCAGAATCATATTTATGATAATGATGGGGATAAAAATAATGCACAGCACGGCGCAGGCCACCGTTGCCCGAATGCTCTGCTTCTCTTTATCCCTCTTACGATCCGTGTTTTTAATACTCTCCGTCAAAGTAATCCTCCCTGGTTTTAATCGTATTTTCTTCCCTGATAGTACTGTTTTTAAGCTCCTGCCGCAGCCGGAATACTGTCCGGCAGTAGTCCAGATAGGAAACGTCTTTTTCCTCAGTACTCATCCCGGGACACTCCTTCTCCGGGGCATCCTCGTGAAATTCCATTTGAACGGACAAATGGCTGGATACTTTCATACTCATCCCTCTCATTCCGGCAGGCCTGATGGCTGTTTCAATTAAATTTTCAGATAATAAAGGTGTTTTATCACATAATATGCATTATATCATAATACTGAAATATTTTAATTGTTAATTTATGCAAAGACGGAGATATTTGCTTCGTTTTTTATTGTTGTACTCTGAATTTTTACCGATTCGGCAGATAGACATGAAGAAACAGAAGGTAATCTCTTTCTAAGCGAATTCCGCTTGCAAATTCCCCCCTTTTGATGCATAATAAAAATGAGCTCAATCTGATATTTACATGAACACTATCACATAATGCATATTATGTGATTTTTAATTTTACAGGAAAGTATTTCGGACTCTCCAATCGTATTAAAAAAAGCTTTCGGTCGGGTTGCCGCTGCAGTGTCATACGTTCTGCATACCGCACCGTACCTGAGTTATAGAAGCAGATGAAGTTTTGCCAGAGCTTTCATATGCTCTTCCCCACTGGTAAACGTATAGACCCTGGTGGTTTCTATGTTAGAGTGTCCCAATATATCGGCCAGCCGGACGATATCCTTCTCCAGTTTGTAATAAGTCAAAGCAAATAAATGACGCAGATTATGGGGAAATACTTTCCCGGAACTGACTCCTGACGATGCGCAGAGTGATTTCATTTCCGCCCAGATATTACACCGGTTAAGCGGTTTTCCCGTTCTCGTGATGAAAACCGGACCGGAAACAATCCCCCTGCTGCTGCAATAGTTCACCAATTGTCTCCGTAGTTCTTCCGGCAGAAGAACCGTTCTCTCTTTTCCTTTATTCACAATCACTACACGACCTCTTTTCAGTGCCTCCCATGTAAAAAAGCGATGCTCACTGACCCGGATTCCGGTACTGCATATGGCCTGCAGCAGCAGACTCAAACGTTCGTTTTTCTTCAATTTTGCGGTGCGCACCAACCGGATATACTCCTCTTTGGTCAATTCTTTCTTTTGTTCTCTAAAAGCGCTTCGCTGCACCCGGAATAATTTCACTCTCAAATCCGATTTATGTATAAAGGCCAGGAACTGGTTTAAAGCCGCCAGCATACTGTTGGCGCTGGCTGTCTTGTATTTTTCTCCCAGATAATGTTTATAGAGCAGCACATTTTCCCGTGTCATCGCTTTCTCTTCCGGTAGATACCGGTAGAATGCCCTGATATCCCTTATATACTTTTCGACTGTTGCCGCCGCCCTCTCCTCGGCGAACAGAAAATCCCTAAAATCCAATAACCGTTTCTCGACTATCGCATCTATTCCTTCCATATTGTTCCTCCTTCATTCGATGTCTCTATAGTAATTATCGTCCCTGTTTCCAAAAAATGTACTGAAACGAGAAACAAAATAAAGAAACAATAACCTAACTGCATTACGTTTAAAACAGAAATCAGCACGCATAGTTTTCAATTTGGAGAATACACATAAATAGATTAAAACACGCAGGAGGACTTTTTATGTGCACAGCAATGACATTACAGACCCTTCAGGATAACACTTTTCTTGGCCGTACCATGGATTTTTCCTATCCCCTTGATCCCGAGTTATATGTCGTGCCCGCAGGCTACCAGTGGAACAGCATCCTGAATAGCCGGCCGTTCCAAAACCGGTTCCGTTTTATCGGCATTGGACAGAACATTTCTCCTATTGCATTTGCGGACGGAGTGAATGAAAAGGGATTTGCAGCAGCGGCTCTCTATTTTCCCGGATATGCTCAATATGATGAGGATGATTCCCGCGATACATCCGCCGTATCGATCGCGGCCAATGAACTTCTGGGTTATCTTTTAGGGAACTGTGCATCCGTGGACCAGGCGGCCGGCCTTCTTGAGCATCTCCGTATCGTTGGGACAAAGGACAGTATTACACAATCTGTTGCCCCTCTTCACTGGATTATCGTCGAACAGAGCGGCAGATGCGCCGTAATAGAAAAAACGGCAGGCGGCCTTTACCTCTGGAACAATCCTCTGGGAATCCTGTCGAACAGTCCGGATTTTTCCTGGCATATGACCAACCTGCGCAATTATATGAATATACAGCCATTTCAAAGACCTGAAGCAAAATGGAATTCCGTCAAGCTTACCCCCTTTGGACAGGGCGCCGGGACGATCGGCCTGCCGGGAGACTACACTCCCCCGGCCCGTTTTGTCAAAACCGCTTATCATAAAAGCCATATTCCCACGCCTTCAAATGACAAAGAGGCGGTTATCTCCGGTTTTCACGTCCTGGCGGGTGTGAGTATTCCAAAGGGAATCGTCATCACAAACCGGCAGACACCGGATTACACTCAATATACGGCTTTTATGAGCCTTGCTACCGCCGAATACTATTTTAAGACCTATGATGAATCCGGAATTACTGCTGCCAGGCTTGAGGATTACAAACAGGACTCAGAACTATTGTCTTTGGGTAAATTGAACCGGCCAACCTTTTTTACCCGCATGTGAAATCTCCTTCCGTCACGCCGCAGGCCGGCAGGAGTTCGAAAAGCTCCGTAACGGGCGGCATACAGTTGCTTCCGGAACAAAGATAAAACTGAGCTCCGTTCTCCGGAACAGGATAATCACCGGTATAGGGCGCCAGTTTTTCAAGCTCCCGTTCATTTTCCTCCGTTTTAACCACGACAGACAGTCCCGGTACCGTTTCGGCCAGACAGCCGAGCTGTGCAGACAGTTCTTCTCTCTTTTCAGGATTTAAACCGGCGGAAAGCGTGCATACCAGTTCTTTGGACGGATAGAGTACATTCATCATGGTCAGCAGTGCGAAACTGTTTCCCGAAGGATATTCCTCCATGGCTCCCGCCAGAAACCGAAGCTGCTTATTAAGCGCCTCCTGCCATTTCGTCTCACCGGTGATTTGTGCGAGCTGCTGCAGCACTCTGGCGGCCACAGAGTTTCCCGACGGCATCGCGCCGTCATAGGTCTCTTTTGTCCTCACGATCAGCCGCTCTCCGTCTTTTGCATACAGATAGCACCCTCCGTTTTCCCAATCGAAAAACTGTTCCAGCATCGTCTCCGCCCAGTCTGCCGCCCGGCTCAGGTATTCCGTCCGGAACGTTACCCGGTAAAGCTCCATCAAGGCAAGGATATAGCAGGCATAGTCATCCAGTTTTCCCTCCCCCGCAGCGTCTCCGTCGCGGTACCTCACCAGCAGACGTCCGTCGTCCGCAAGGTGTTTATTGATAAACGCTTCCGCCCGGACAGCCATATCCACATACCGCTTTTCGCCAAGCGCGGCTCCGGCTTTCGCACAGGCGCAGATCATCAAACCATTCCAGGAAACAAGGATTTTATCATCCTTGTGAAGATGCGTCCGTCCGATGCGGTATTCATACAGTTTTGCACCGTCCCCGGTTTCACAGATCTGTTCATATTTTTCATTCTCCAGCAGATTGGGAATGCTCTTTCCTTCAAAGTTTCCATCCCTGGTGATTCCATAGCGGTTGCAGAATGCCTCTCCGTCCTTTTTCCCCAAAACTTTCTTTATTTCTTCCCTGGTAAATACATAATACTTTCCTTCACCCCCGTCGCTGTCCGCATCCTGGCCGCAGTAGAATCCGCCCTGTTCATCCGTCAGTTCCCGTTCCACATAGCCGAGTATTTTTTTCGCCACACATCCGTACATCTTCCGTCCGGTGATAGCGCAGGCCTCCGCGTAAACCATAACAAGCAGCGCGTTGTCATATAGCATTTTTTCAAAATGCGGGACCAGCCATTTTTCGTCGGTGGAATATCTGGAGAATCCGCCTCCGATATGGTCGAAAATTCCTCCCCGGTACATTTGGACCAAAGTGTGTCCGGCCATGGCAAGCGCATCCCGGTTCTTCTCCCTCGCACCGTACTCCATCAGAAACATCAGGTTATGGGGCGTCGGAAACTTCGGCGCACCGCCGAATCCGCCGTTCTTTGCATCAAAGCTGCGTGCAAACTGCCGGAAGGCCCGCTGAACTATATCCATTCCCGGTTCGCCCTCCCTTGTGATCTGCTCCTGCTCTTTCAAAAAAGCTTCTATCCGCTCCGCGCTGTCCGACAGTTCCTCTCTGTTTACCTTCCACCGCCCTGCCACCGCAGTCAGCAGTTCTTCCAGCCCCATCCGGCCGTAACGCGCCCTGGGCGGAAAATACGTTCCCGAGAAAAACGGCCTGCACTCCGGCGTCATAATAACGGTCAGCGGCCAGCCTCCCTGGCCGTTCATGGCCTGGCAGACCGACATATAGACCGCATCCACATCCGGCCTCTCCTCGCGGTCCACCTTTACACAGACATAATCTTTGTTTAACAGCTCCGCGATCACAGGGTTTTCAAATGATTCCCTTTCCATCACATGGCACCAATGACAGGTACTTTTGTCAGACGCGTCAGCTATACCCAATAGATAGGAAAACAGGCTTGTTTTCATTCTTGGCTTTTTCAAATGCTTCTTCTCCCCACGGATACCACTGCACCGGATTATATGCGTGCTGCAGAAGATACGGAGATTTTTCATGAATTAATCTATTGGGTGTATTGTTCATATTGTCCACGGAACCACCTCCTTTCTTTTCTTTGAAAAAAGAGGATACATTTGTAGGTACAAATATATCCTCTTTGGATAAATGGGAGTTATTTTTCCCTGTTAGGTTCTCCCTTTTCGTTGTAAATTATACCGGTCCGTTACCGTTTCTGTTCTCTCAACTGTGTTCCCCAGGTTATTTCCCTGTTACGCCATTAACGGTTTCATCTTTTTGATGCATTCTTCCAGCGGCTCCATCAAATCCTTCGCTTTTTCGAATTCATTTGCCCGAAGCAGCTGCTGAATCCTGGTTTCCAGCTCTTTCTTCTTTTGCTCCAGCAGCAGGTAATCTTTATCAAAGTAATTGGCGTAAACCATCTGTCGGAATCTGCGGCTGCTCATCCTACGCAGAGTATTATGTTCCACTAAGAGCACATAATCCACACAGTTTGCGACCGTATAATAGTCATGGGAGACCATGAGGACCGCGCCTTTATATTCCGCAATTGCCTGCTCTAACGCAATCTGGGCATAGATATCGAGGTGCCCCGTCGGCTCGTCCATCAGCAGAAGGTCTGCTTTGCCTAATGCGAGCGCCGCCAACTGAAACAGGTCTTTTTCACCACCCGATAACCCGCCCACTTTCTGATGGAGCGTATCGCCTTCGAAACCAAATTTTTTCAGATACTCCAGGACGTCGTCTGGGGCTTTAAACCCTTTCTCAGCCATAATCTCCAAAAGTGTTTTAGAATTATCATACCCTAAGCCCGTAACCTGTGAAAACATAGCGGTTTTCGCCTCTTCGCTTATCCGGACGGATTCTTTCCTGTTTTCAAAGATGTCACAGAGGAGTGTGGTTTTGCCGGTTCCATTGCCGCCTACAATCGCCACATGCTCCCCTGGCCTCATTTGAAAATCCACATGTTCCAGAAGCTGTTCATCGAACGAGACGCTGTAGTCCGTCAATTCGAGAATGTATTCGTCCGTTATTTCTCCTCCCGTCTCAAAATGAATCTCGGGCTGTTTAATGTCCACGAAAGGAGCCTTTGTCTTTCTTTCCTTTAAACGGTCCACCAGCGTCTGTCTTGCATGGACGGCTCTGCCAAGGGATGCATTGTCGAATTCCGACGCCCTGGCCCTGGATTTGGCCAGGATTTTACTCTGACGGTCAATCTCCGCCTGATCGGCTGCCGCCGCCTCTTCCAACGCGATTTTCGTAGAGAGAAGTTCGTAGTTGTATTCCGTATAAGTTCCGTCAAACTCCTGGATATCCATATTTTCCATATGGAGTATCTGATTGAAACAATGATTTAACAGATACCGGTTATGTGTGATGACAAGTAGCGTGCCTTTGTGGGCATTAATCAGGTTTCTCAGGGAATTCAGATGCTGAAAATCGAGAAATACATCCGGCTCATCCATAATCAGGAACTTCGGGCTCAGCATCATCTCCTTGATTACCTGAACCAGCTTAAATTCCCCGCCGCTCAGACTGTTTATTTTCTGTTCCTCCAACTTCTGTAAACCGGCAAGCTTTAACTGCTTCTTAATATTGCTTTCGTAGAAATCTCCGTCAATCGCATTCCATTCGTCCAGTTCTTTCTGATACGCCTCAAAAATCCGATCCAGCTCTTTTGCCGTCTCTATTTCGCTGCATAAATCAGCGATTTTCTGTTCATGCTTTACAAACGCTTCGCTGATATACTGAAATACCGTCACGTCTTCTTTGGGATCTAACTGCGAAAACTGGCTGACATATCCAATCCGGTCTGTGCCGACTTCTATTTTCCCATCGTACAGATACTCGTCCCGATGCATCAGCAAATCGAGCAGCGTGCTTTTGCCCGTGCCGTTGGTGCCGATTAAGGCACAGTGCACATCATCCTCTATTGTAAACGAAACTTTCTTATATAAATCCTTCTGCGGATATGAGTAGGATAAATCCCGGACCCTGATCATGGCTGCCTCCTGTGGGGTTATTTTTGAAGTTGGTTCTGGTTCCTTTTTTCTTTTGGTTTTCTGCTGCTTTGCGGCCTGTTTTGCGGCTTGTCCTGCATTCTGGCCTGCGGCCTGTCCTCCGTCGTCCGCTGTTTTTTCTTTGCCGTCTGGTTTCCCGGTGCCGGAGCCGCTGCGGATGGTTTCCGCGAGTTTTTTTTGGACGGTTCCTGGGATAGTTTCCGCGACCCTTTTGAGGACGGTTCCTGGGATGCTGCCCTGGCTCCTCTCTTTGGCTGAACTGCCTTTACTGCAGGAAAATTGTTTACCAGAGGATACGGATGTTCTTTTACTTCCGTTAACTTCTTACCGATTAATTTTTCGATATCGGCAAGCTGTTCTTTTTCATCAAAGTCGCAGAAAGAAATGGCAACGCCTCCGAGGCCTGCCCTGCCGGTTCGGCCGATGCGGTGTACATAGGTCTCCGGCACGTCCGGCAGATCGTAATTGATCACATGGGACAGTTCATCAATATCAATGCCCCTCGCCGCAATATCGGTTGCTATGAGCACCTGTAACCTTTTATTTTTAAAATCGTTTAATGCCTTCTGCCGCGCTCCCTGTGATTTATCGCCGTGGATTGCCTGGGCTACCACTTTGCTTCTCGACAACTGTTTTACGATGCGGTCGGCTCCGTGTTTGGTCCTCGTAAACACCAGGGTCGAATCGATTTTTTCATTCTTTAGTATATGCAAAAGTAAATCTTTTTTATTGCCTTTGTCCACAAAGTACAAATATTGGTCAATCGAATCCACAGTCGTGGATGCGGGAGTTACCTCGATCTTCACCGGTGATTTCAGAATTTTTCCCGCCAGCTTCGCAATGTCCGGCGGCATTGTGGCCGAGAAGAACAGCGTCTGCTTATTGACTGGGGTTTTGGCCAGGATTTTTTTGATATCGTGAATAAATCCCATGTCCAGCATGCGGTCGGCTTCGTCCAGCACAAGAATTTTAATGTGCTCGATATTTACAATCTTCTGATCCATGAGATCTAATAATCTTCCCGGTGTCGCCACCAGTATATCGACTCCCTGTCTCAAACTCGTCTCCTGCGGTTTTTGAGACACACCGCCAAATACCACGCAGGTTTTTAAATCCAGAAACTTTCCGTAAGTATTGAAGCTCTCATAGATCTGTATGGCAAGCTCTCTGGTGGGCGTGACGACCAGAGCCCGGATTTTTTGTTTCTCCCAACGCGGTATTTTTTCCTCACTGAGTATTTGAAGCGTTGGAATGGCAAACGCCGCCGTCTTTCCAGTGCCTGTCTGCGCGCAGCCGAGCAAATCCTTCCCGCTTAGTACAACCGGAATGGCCTCTTCCTGGATTGGGGTGGGGATTTCGTAGTTTTCATTTTCTAATGCCTTTATGATTGACGGCATGATATTCAGTTCTTTAAATTGCATATTCTCTCCTATTAACTTTTGTGATATAAAAACAAATCTCTTTTGGGATTGGTTTGTTCTCTGGATTGGCTTGTTCTTTTAGATTTGCTTGCTCTTTCTATACATTGAGTTTTGATTATACCACAGAATTTGAGTTTTGGGGATATTTATGATATTCCTCTCTGCGGGCTTATCATTTCATAGGAGTAATTTACTGTGATATAAGAAGACCGGCTCCCCTCATGGGCCGCCGGTCTTTCTTATATCACAGCATCACCGCTGCTTTCCTTCCTGTTTTTATCCTGTGTGTTTCCCCGCCCCATCCATTCCGTCTGATTTCTCCGTCCACTCCTTCAGTACCTGCAAATATGCCTCCAGTGCCTCATTCTGACAATACTCATATTCTGTCAGCTCAGACAACATCCCGAAAAACTCAGCTTCCGTAAACAATTCCTTTGGGATCACAACCCCACAAATTTCTTCCTGGCTCCCCTTGTCCGTTTCACTAATCTCACGCATCACATAAAAAAGTTCCCGGGCTGCATTATTCTTAAGATCTTCGAAAAGCTCAGACGTAACCCGCAGCATCTCTGATGCCTTATCCCGTATTGTTCCCTCGGAAATATTAAACCAAATATCGAAATTATATAGTTCCAGGGTTTCGTCATACTCTTCTTCCAAATTATCGAGACACTCTTTATACCTACTGTAGTCAGAGTATTTTCCTACTGCATACAGCAGACGTTCTTTCAGTATTTCGCTCTTACTTCTTTCTCCCGTCACCTGCCCCATTTTCCCGTCCATCACTGATCTCCTCCGCAATCAATTTACATATATCGTTCCAGATCGTAAGCATTTTATCATATATTCCAAAGTACCTTAACAGCCCTTTCTCCCTCAATCGTATTACGCTGATTTTCCATTCCCCTTCACCCATGTCGGCAATATCCGACAAAATCCTCATTTGTTCCTCCGTCAGTTCGTCTGGAAAAACTTTGATAAAATCTGCATCAAAGATTATCTCTGCTATCAAAAAATACGTTTCAAAGCTTACAGAACCTCCGGTCCAGGTTCCATCCATCGCAAATGTATTTTCTATTTCAAACAATTCTACCAGGTTCGCGACAATCTCTTCCTCTGTATTTGCATACAATTTATCATGCATTATTTTAGCCAGCGGAACCATCACCCGGCGTATAAACACATCCTGCTTCAACTGATAGAGCAGGGAAATAAATTCTCTCTCCTGTTGAAAAGATTTTAACCACCGTTTTCCCGTTTCAATCAGTTCCGTTAAATCTTCCGGCTTTGTTGAGACTGATTCCAGCGCCTCTTCTTCCTCCAGAAACAGATAATAAAAATACGTTCCCAACCTCTCGGGCGGCAAAGTGCGCAGATGTTCAATATGGAAACTAAGCGCAGGAATACGGTTCGAAAGATAATACCACTTTTGGCGATGCACTAAAACATGAATTTTCTCCATTTGCTGCATCACCTTGTCATCCCACAGCATGAATTCCGGAAACAGCTGTTCCAGCTCACTCTGTGAAAAAATCCCTTCTTCATTACCGGATAAAGCCATTTGTGTTAAGAAATTTTCCAATACTTCGTTCGGCGCTTCACATTGTTCCGCAATATACCGCACAACCGCACACGATGCCACCGAAATATCCACCGGTAAATTTCCATTCCACTGAATCAATCCGATTATGAATTCCAGTGATTCTTCCTCGTCCATAAAGGAGGACCAGTACTGGTTCCAGGTAAGCTCTTCGGCTGTCATAATATCCTTTATTTGAACCGGAATCTCTCGGTTCCGAAGCCATTCGGCAAAATCATCCACCTCTGTCGGCAGAATTTCCTCCAGGTATCCGTCCTTGAACTCCTGCTTAATCTCGTTTACCGTCCACTTAGTACGTTTGGGATATTCATCGTTTTGCTCCTCGTCGTTCTCATCCCCAGAGTCATTCCCGATTTCCTGCGTAAACCATTGGTCATACTTTTCGATTTTAACCAGCAAAGTATTCGGCAGTTCTAAGCCGAAGTTATGATATGCCTCCTCACATTCAATTTCCCAATCAGAAAATTCCTCCTCATCTTTCATAACCGCCGCCAGGCACAATTCCGCATCATATAACTTTTCCAGGTAAGCTGAAATTTTCTCTTTGTTAATCTCAATATACCGCTCCCATTCATGTCTGCAGCTCCGCTCAAACGCACCACCCTCCAGCTCCATCCTGTTTTGCATCAGGCTATTCATGTAAATATCGATCAGCCACTCTTTATCCCTGCAGATTCCCATTTCTATCATCTGAACGGCAACATCAGAAAAAAGCTCCAAATCTTCGCTAAGAACGGACTCCGGATACTGCTCCACGTTCTGGACAAACGAAAAAAAGTGCTCTTCAAACCAGGGCTTCAGCATCGAACACTTTTCCCTGTCATACAGCATAAATAATTGCAGCCAACGGCCAAAACTCTGCTCCGTTCCTGTCTGTTCCGTTCTGAATGTTTGAAAATAATGATTCATCTCTTTATTATGCTGTAAAATCTTCTTATATCTGTCATAGAAAATGATAGAAGCAGAATCCAACAGCATAATTGATTTGTTCATCACCTCATGATACCAGATATCTGCATTTTTCATCCCCTTCAAAAGGTTTAGGAATTCAATGCACTGAGTATAGTAAATGCAGCTCTGCAACAAAACAGGTCCATATTTTTCTAAATTTTCCCTGATTATATCCTGAATAAAGTCCTTGACGGATGGATTTTGAAACGTAATTGCATAAAGTACTCCGTACTCCTGATTATATAAATCGGTCCGGATGACCGTCTTTTCCAGTTCCACGATAACTTCGGCAAATCCCTTCCACTCTAAGAATTTGTCGTATGCCTTAAGCACTTCCAAATAACATTTTTCCAGAATCATCCACTCCACTGGAAGCGGCATAATTGCCATCAGGAGATATAGGACTTTCGCCTCCTGGGACAACTCTTCAAATATTTTCTTCCAGAAATCCGTTGGGCAGTTCAGATATCGAAAGAACTGCTCCACACAGTCATCAGGCGTCATATCCGGAGAGATCATCCCAACAAACGTTTCAATCACCCGCGGATTGTAATTAGGTGACTTTATAATTTCAGAACCGGCACCGCTGAGCCGTTTCACCTGAGACCATGTCAAGGATGCATTCTTTAAATGGCCGTAATAGATTCTCAGTTTATCCTGATTGGAATACTGCTCTACACGGCAATCAAGTTTATAATTCTTTACCAGCCTCCTGAATTCCTCATTCTTCTTCAGTCCCTGTTCCAAAATATATTCCCGGGTAGTTATAATCAGAATGCAGTCTTTTCTCTTTTGAATATGTTCGATAAAGGAAATCAGATCTTTTGTTCTTTTTCCATTTCCCAAAGCATCAAAACCGGTATCCCCCAAAAAATCATCAAAGACAATCACCTTTTTCGAATCGGTACTCTCTGCAATATACAAATCATCCACCGATGACGCATAAATAAAGGATTGAAATTTAAATTTTGTATAGTAATACAGCGCCGCCTGATTCGCCAGGGTTGTTTTCCCCACCCCCGGCTCCCCTGATATAATTAAGGTGCGGCTGCGCTCCAGCTTTCTGATTGCCTCCTCATAAACGTCTGTCTCTACAAAAAATTTTGCTTTTTCGATGGCCTCCTCAAGATTTATCCTGGAACGTTCCAACAACGGGCTATGTACCACTTCATGAAGTGTACGTCTTAAAACGTTCGCGTTTTGTATCCAAAGCTTAGGATATTTTTCTTCAACAGCCCGGTATTTCACGTCTCCACTACTCAAGTCATTATTCAAATCCGCTCCGGTTATTATATCTTCCGGACTTATGATATATGGTGAAAACAGCTCCATAACCTGTGTCTTTTTCTTCACCCCAATATCACCGGAAAGCACCAGAATATAACGGCAGATCCTGACTCCCTGCTCAGCCAGCCTGTCCAGTTTTACTTTTTCTGCTTTAGCGATCTTTAATATCGTTCCACTGGTAATGCGCCCCCATTTAACCTGGAGAATGATTACACTTCCATCCTTCAGGACACATCTTCCATCTATCCCCTGATCCGGTCCGCCGGCAAAGGTCTCAAACGTAATTCCCACCCGTTTTTGTACCATATCACGAGCAAACGTTTGAAATTCCATTGGTTGAAAAATATCGTAAAAATTATATCCCGCCATACTTTATCTCCTGTACACAGCCATTTCAGTCCTCCCCATTTTAAATCGGGTCCTAAAGATTGTGGCTACGGACCTGGTCTGTCCCGGTCAAAGATTCACATGCTCCTGAATTAGCCGTAAAAAGATTCAATTAAATTCTATATAAATGATTAACCGGTTATAACTTGAAAAAAATCATTTACATTTCATATATATTGAAATTATATCATAGAAATTCAGGCTTGACGATCGAATCAGGATTGTACAGGAATATAATAAACTACAATCAAAAATAATTCCGCCGATATCACCTCCATGATGTTCATTAGACGTCTCTTGCTTGGAAGACAACCGGAACGATAAGCTGCTTTTAAGTTGTAATGCAATGATTTGTGGGTTTAAAAAGGGGATGGACGTTTTTTATGTCCATCCCCTTGCAACTTCCACTTACCTTTCGCCCGTGCTCCCGTTGAAACCTGCACCCCCGGCTTCGAAAGCCGCTCATATTCCACATCCACACCTGCATAGCAGGGTAGCCGGAGGGCTGGCTTCCCCATATGTTACCCGACTCTTGTTCCGTTTGGCACAGGTTTTTCCGGCATCGCCAGAACCGGGGTCATTCCGTCCTCATAACCTATATCCCACAGCATCCCGTGTGATATGACACCGAACATTTCTCTCGGCGCCAGATTGACAACAAATTTTCTGCTTTTATATCTGCCATCCCAGTTCCCCTGCCTTTTCCATCCTTTCACTTTGACGGGCTGACTTTTTCCACCAAAGTTTTTCTAATACATGCTTCTGCTCTTTTCATTCTCATATCAGCGCAGGGAAATGTCAAACGACTCATTTCATATCATAACTATCCGAAAACTATCATAACTTCAAAATATTATTCCTCCGTTTTTACCCCAGCTCCCGATAATGCTCTGCTATTTCCCCGGTAATCGGAGCCAGCCGTCCCTCCTCAATAAAATATACCTGATCGCACAGCTGCTCGATATCTTTGTAATGATGTGAAGTCAGAAAAATTGTCTTATCCTCCGCTTTCAGCATACGGATGATCGTCTTAACATCCTCATACGTTTTATAATCCAGGGCATTGAACGGCTCATCCAGGACCAGAATATCCTGGCCTTCCATGATGGCCTGTGCAAGCCCTAATTTCTGCTTCATTCCGAGGGAGTAATGCTCGACTTTCGTTTTATCTCCCGGGTCAAGGCCAACCTTGCCCATGGCCTCTTCAATTTCTTCTTCGCCAATCTTTCCCTGAATATCCGCCAGGAATTTAAGATTCTGAAAACCACTGTAAATGCCGATAAAGCCTGGTGAATTAATAAACACGCCTATATTTTCCGGAAAATCCCGGCCATTCTTACCGAGTTGCTTCCCGCGCACGTAGACGCTGCCCTGATCGGGTTTCTCAAAGCCGCAGAGTATTTTAAACAGTACCGATTTGCCGCTGCCGTTGGCACCGACGAGGCCGACCGTCGTTCCGCGTTCCACGGATAACGATACCTCTTCTAAAACCTTTCTATGCCCGAATCGTTTTGATACATTTCTTATTTCGAGATACGAACTCATATCATTTCCTCCTTGAGCGTGTTTTAAAATTGCTTTCCGTCAAATGTACGTCACACTTTGTGGGAGATTTTACCCCGATGAAGGAGGCGTAGTGGGCTACGCTGACTGAATCGGGGCAAAATATGCCGCGAAGTGGGGCGTGCAGATGGCGGAAATGAATTTTCAAACACGCTCTAATACAGTATTTTTTTACAGCCAAACAGTAACAAGTACACAAGCATCAGTATGGCAAGAGATAACTCCAATCCAAAAGCTGCGGCGGCCGGAATTCCCACGCCGGAATTCAATTCCGCAATCCGCGTCAGGCCAGATAAACCAAACGGCAGATAAGATACCCATGGCTGAGGTATCATGCAAAGCAGATTTCCTGCAATCAGCGCAAGAAAACCGATTGTGATCTGCTTAGAGAAAACATAAATACACATCATGACAAGATACTGCACCATAGTATCAAGAAAACGCATGAAAACGGCATACAGAAGCAGGCTCCATACCATCTCCCCGGCTCCGTATCCAAAGACGCATATTGTAAAAGCACTCGCTGTTAACCACAGAAGCGCGTAGACAGCGAGAAATATTGTGCCGGCCGACAGAATTCCCCGCATCAATTTCCTGCGGCTTACCGCGCGCAGAGAAATAAAAAGAGATTGTCCACTTACCGTCTGTTCCACGAAAAACGCCAGAAGATAGAGAGGCGCATCGACCATAATCATCATTTCAAGAAATGGAAAGACCCGGAAATAACCTGTCCCGTGCCCGGCAAACAGGGAATAAATCCAATCCGGTCCAGTCTCTGTAAGCCGGAGTCCAACTCCTCTGTAAAGGGCCGTGGCCAAAACGACGGTACTGAGAATCAGGAGATTCCGTCCCGCAGCCAGTTCACGGATATAATAGACGCCAATGCCAGAAATACGCCACTGCGGAAGGGAAATCCGTCCCTTCCATCCAAATCGGACCGTTACGGCAATGATTATAACAAATATTAATAAAGTAAAACCCGTAACCGCAAAACGGCCGTGTGAGCCTAAATTGTGGTGCAGGATCAGCAGATGATTGAACCCGGTCAGCGGCAGGTCCTGAATAGAAGGAAGTTTTATCCAAAAAGCTGAAAACAGATAAAGAGCAAGCAGCAGCCGGACCGACCATTTCCGGCCGCAGAAATGTCCAAGCCACATGCAGATCCCAAATATAATCAAACTTCCGCAAAACTGATAAAGAGTAAACGTCGCAAATGCCTGAACCGGAGTGGAAAAATACTGCCGCAGCACGGAAAACAGTTCTGCCGCCGTCGCTCCCGCAGGGAGTTCCCACCGGTTTCCCATTGGAAGCCCCATGCCGGACAGAAGAACCGCCGCACTTTGAACGGCGCACAGTGAAAAGGCGCCCGCCCCGGTTCCCAGCCATTTTCGTAAAAAATAAGCATGATAGCTTTGAAAACGCAGGATCACGGTTTCTTCATCGTCCTCCAAAAAGGAAAAACAGCTCAGCAGTAAAACAGGAAGCATAAAGTAAGTAAGATAGTAGTGATCCGATACTGCCGATAAAATATGCTGTTCGTAATAAATTCCACCAGTGTATCGGCCGCCGCTGGAAAAGAGCAGGCATCCGGCAAACAAGGCCAGTGCTTTTCCGGCTCCCCATAAACGGAGATTTTTTTTGGTAAGCGCCTCCATAACAGCCTCTTTAAACGGACACCACGGCATTTTTCCTGATTTTTGCAAAAAAGAACGCCGTCACTCCAATGACGCAAAGCAGCAGAACCGGACCTGTAAAAAACGAAAGAACCGTCACCACGCGGTCACTGACACAGGTTGGGTCGAAGGCAACAACTAACCGATATTCCGCCATATTCAAAATTGACATAATAAAATTTTCCAAAATCGTATACATAAACGGCCCGGTGAGTATTACAAATATATTTTTACAGTACATGGCAAGTGTAAAGCCAAAAGTCATTACCAAAATCCCGATTCCCCCTCTCCAACAGGACAGAATAACCGCATAGAGCATAGGAGACTCAACGAACAAATTCTGGAAAACATGTGAAAAGGTGTTTGTTTCCGGCGGAATCACAGGTGCTTTTACATATACTGCGTACACCGCGCACAGCACATAGGGAACCGCCATGATACAAAATGCCCCCAGAGCATAAGCAGTCCATTTCGCCGTCAAATATTTTTTAACCGGCACCCTGGGCGCGATGTACAGAAGAAAATTATTCTTGCGTTCATAATACAGATTCCAGCAAAGAGGAATCACTACAACCAGCGGATAAAGAAGGGAGAATACCCCGGTTCCCACCTCCCATGCCTCCAAATCATAGTGTAAGGTATAGTTTTGGTAGAGTACTCCGGTCAGAACACACATGATAATAGTTAACACAACGGTTGTGAGGAGCACCTGCAGGAAAACTTTTTTGAACTCACTTCTTATTAACTCAAGCATATCTCTCATTCCTTTCTTTTTTTCACAGTATATCGGAGTTCTGCCCGTGCTTCAACCGTCTGGAAATAAGAGAGGGTTTTAAGGGAACAAAATGTTATTTATTCCCTTAAAACCCTCGTTCATACCTTTTTATCATGGAAGAAGGACGCCGAAGACAACATAGTTCTCTCCCGAAACCTGTTCATTGCGCGTCAGGATCTTTCCGTGAAACCGCTCTGTGATACGCAGTATATTATACAAACCAAAACCGTGCCCCTCCCGGCTGCCCTTGGTTGTAAACCCTTTCCGGAACAGAGCCATAAACTCTGTATTCGACATGGCCGGGAACGGATTGGAAACAAGCAGTTCCAGATACGCACCGCTTTTTCTGCCTGTAACATAAATTACGCTTCCTTTGGGTGAAGCCTCGATTGCATTATCCAGTAAAATCCCGATTACCTCAATCCATTCCGTTTCCGGTGCCGCAGTTTTCTTAAAAAGGCCGTGTAACTGCAATTCTATATGAATCCCCGCCGCTTCGGCCTGCTTTATTTTCCCAAACAGCATTCCGGCTATGATCTTGCTGTCACACGAGAGCAGTTCCCGGTCATTGGAGTTGATGGCAACACCGTCCGTCAGGGCCGTCACCTCTCTTTGCGCCTCCTCCAACGTATCAGCGGAAGCCACAGCAGCCTCAATCGCCAAAATACGGTTCTGGAACTCATGCTGTCTTGCCCTGACCTGCAGGATCAGTTCCTCCACGATGGGGACATACTGTTCAATCATATGAATTCGTTTCCGCTCCTGTATTCTGCGCCGGTGCCAAAACAGCAGGATGCTGTTCAGCAGCAGAATCGCCAGCAAAAAGACTGTAATCAACCATAAATGAGAAAGAAATTGCTCCGCCTGAAAAGAAAGAGCCGTAAGCGCAGCCATCAGCAGAAATGCAATATCCGACGATATAATCCAGACCGCGATTCCCCCTGTTTGGATCAGATGCTGAACCTGACCATAAAAAGGCGTGTAAAGCGGCAATAGAATCAGGAGCAAGGTCAGCGCGCGGCTTCCAAGGGACAAAGAGGCGCCCGAAACACCGCACACAGCCGCCCCGGCAACACACAGACAGCGGACCAAAAGATAAAGAGAAAACACTGCCATTGTCCCACTAAGAATATCACCGTTGTCTCTTCCTCTGAAAAATATACTGTTGAGCAGCAGTACGGAAAAGAGCAGGAACAGCAAACCGACGATACTGTTGACCGGAACTATTTCAAACCCATGTATCGAAAACGTGGCGCTTACTCCTTCATCTGCAATAAAATTCATCCGCGGTACAATACACAGAACCAGTAAAACGGGAAAAAGCAGAAGGTCTTTTGCCTTTACCTCCGGCCTTTTTTGAAAAACTGCTTCGCAGCAAACTGCCAGCGCTCCGGCGTCTAAACCCGCCAGCACAAAATAGAATACAGGATTCATGACTCCCCCCACAGCACGGACTGATACTTATTTCCAACGGGGATGGCATCCATAACTCCTTTTAAGAAAATTTTTCTTCCGCTCTTGTCGATTCTGTCGATATGAGCCGTATTCACAAGGTAGCTTTTATGGCACTGCACAAAAGAAGCGCCCTGAAGCAGCTCCAGCATTCCGGCCAATGTATAGCCGGAAATAGTGTCTTCCTTCATACCTGACATACGATTATTAGTATGGATGGCCAGTTTCTTGCCAAAAGCTTCAATGTATACGATTTCCGCCGCTGTATATTCCAGAATAAACTGTTTTTGCTCAATCCGGATTGTCTTTCCCTGACGGTTTATCTGCTCAGACAGACCCATCGCATCACAAAATGCCTCTGTAAATTCTTCCTCGCCAAACGGTTTTATAAGGAAGCTGTAACACTTCACATCGCGGTAAGCGGAAAGTTCTTCCCCGGCCAGCGCTGTTTCAAATATGATTGGCGTATATTTATATTCCGGCAGTTCACGGATCTGCTTCGCCAGATGTGTTCCCTTATAATCCTCCAACTGGATATCCAAAATAAAAAGTGAAACTTCGTTTTCCCTGGCATACCGCAGCGCCTCACCGGCTTCAGAAAAAGAAATCACTTTGAGTTCGGGGGATATGTTACCGATATACCCGGCGATCCTTTTTACTGCATTTTGATTATCTTCTACTAACAATATTTTACCCATCTTACGGTTCCTCGATATTTTTTAAATGCTTACTCAGAGTCCCTGAAAATCCAGTTTTCCCGGTTCCACCGACCGGGATTTGATTTACTCGATGACAACTTTAACAGAAGTGCATGTTCCGCTGTTGCACTTGCTTTCAGAAACACTGCAGGCGGCAATCCCTAACCTGATATCCATCCGCGCTTCCAGCACAATCTTGTCACCCGCTTTGGAAACCGGTCTTTCCACGGAAATACTGCCGTCGGTGTTAATTCTCGTGTGCATGAACAAATTGACCGGTGTGATAATGGCGCGTTGTTCTTCAAGTGCCTTATTTATATTATCCAGGCAGTTAGGGTGTCCTTTTCCATTATGATAGAAAAAATCATACATCTCCGGTCTGCAGCATGGATGGAGCAAATCATGTTCCCCAACATCATCAGAAAGTATTTTTATCATGGGCCGGTATAAATTTGTATAAATAATATCACCGATGTTCAGTTTCAAAGATTCGTTGCAGTCAATCGTTACTCCGGTTGAAAGAAACTCATCTGCGTTGTCTTTTACCTCTGCAAAAAAATCCACTACCTGGCCGCCCTCAATGTCAATCACTGTTATCGTTTGACCTTCCCTGACATCAATTTTTATCCCGGAGCAGGCCGGAATCATATATTCTTTACTCAATTAATTATCCTCCTCAGAAATGTGCCGTATCCGTTCCAGGCCGCCGCTGCATAAAACTTCAAGATTGATAAATATTTTCTCAGGCGGCCAGTCCCACCATTTTAATTCCTGTAAATATGAAATAATTTCATCATCAAATCGTTTTCAGATTATTCGGGCCGGATTTACACCTGGCATCTGAATTCGCTCGAAAAGCAATATCGGTTTGCAAATCGTTCTTTTACTGCAATTTTTCAAACAGGCCTCTATTCCGATTCACCGTAGACCATCAGATATTCTTTCTCACCTGTCTCTTTCTCCGTCATGCTCTGTTGAATCTCGAAACCCGCTGCCCGGTAAAATGCCACTGCTCCAGAATTTCTTTCATATACATGCAATGAAAGGCGCTGTTTCTGCTTTGCAGTCTCAATCAACAGGCGGCCGATGCCCCTGCCCCGGTACTCTTCTTTTATAAATAATCCGGCAATATAGTCGGCATCCATCCCAATGAATCCCAGAATCTCCCCCGTTTCCTCATACACATAAACTTCCGCATTTGGCAGAACCGATTTAACTGATTCATAGTTCTGCTTCCAGTGTTCTTCCCCTATGAATGCATGGGCCTGCAGGTTTCCCTCCAGCCAAATCTCCATTATTTTATCTAAATCCCGAAACTCAAATAACCGTATCACGTAAACGCTCCTTTCTGTTCCTATTATACAGGACTGTGATGAAGAGTGCAATAGCAAAACAGAACAAATGTTCTGTCCGAATCATTGGTGTCCCTCTCAGCCAAAAATAAATACAGCCGTCTTCTGGTTGTTTTTATACATCCTGTTATGTACTACTTTAATTGTTTGATTCTTTTCATCTCCTGTTCTAAAAAGGTATTGTCTCCCTCTATCTTTCAACTTAAAAATTATTTATATTATGAAAAAACATAATAAGAAAGACTGCCATGACTTTTGAACACTTTGTCATAACAGCCTTTGTCTATAATTAACGGGGTTCGCGTTCATTCCGACGTCCAATCCCGCCTCGATAATTCTCTATTACAACTTGTCATTTTGCCTTACATCGTTCAGACATAAATTCCATCCATCTCTCCCGCTTCGTGATGGAAATTTTATCGGTCACGATTTCACCGTTTTCCCTGTTCTCATAGGTAATCGCAATTCCTATCGGCATAAGGCCCTGGGAGCATTTTTCCAATTTCTGAATATTTTGATACGGAATAATAATATTTTCTTCCATTAACCCAGTTATCACAATCAGACGTTCTTCTGTGAAATACGCCCACCCCTTTTGCCACTGACCCCATTTTCCAATCAGGCGCTCAATATAGCCGGCCTGAAAAAAATCAATCAATGTATCAGATTCTTCCATTGCACCAATCTTTACAAGGTTCTCTTTCTGCTTTTCAAGTTTTGTTTCCTTCATATTTTTCCACCTGCCCTTTTTACTTCAAAACTTAACATTTTGCTTGCATTACTTTGTTATAGATTGATTCCGTTTGCTTAATGTCTCACCGTATTGTTTCATGCTTTCTCTTTTCCTTCTCATAGAACGTCAAAAACTCTCCGCGGTCTTTGGCATAGAGTTTTTCTAATTCATAAGACAGGAAAAAAGGATCATAATCACTGAAACTGTCCGGCATGTATTGATGTATTTTCTCAGCAATGCGCTCTACATGTTCAATATCAACTCCGGTCACATTGAAAATCTTCTTTTCAGTGAAAATCAGAATCCGAACAATAAAGGGGCCGCCCTTTTGGCCAACCTGGGCGCAGATCCAGTAAATCTTATCACGCGGAATTGCCGTCACCTTCATTTTGTCCCCGCATAGCAGCAGATAAGAGGGCGTCAGTACGATCTTTTCTCCGTGAGGTTTCTTCCCTTCTCCGATCTCATATATGTATTCTTCCACCTGGATTTTACCTTCCAGTGCCTCCTGGTCGATCATTTGTCCCACCTTAAGCTGAATTTCCCGCGTCTAAAGCGCTGTATCTTGTTATCTCTTGTCCATTACCGCCCCGGCATTGATACGTCCGCCAAAGACATTCCGTGTTTTTTAGGAAAATAAGTATTCGCATATTCCCCTAATTCGAACCGTGAAAGATAGCACCCAGATTTTCAATATCCATAATGCGGTCATAAGAAACTCTCCCCGCATCAGAATAGGCCGGTACATAATAGATATCTAATTTTTCTTGAACATCCTGAAACATATTTTGTAAATCTTCTTGTTCTGCATAAGCACGGAATCTTCTTATTTTCATAAAGAGTTGTCCTCTAAATTCCAAACCTCCAATTTATTATCAGGTTACAATATCATATTTTTCATAGCAGTTTAATAACACTTCACAATCGCAATATCCACCCATTTCATTGAGCTCTGCAATTACACTTTCTATTTTTCCCTGTGGTAAATTGTTTGTAAGCCATTGCTCTGTAAAATGCAAAGTATTATCACAAGCAGTCTCTGATAATTGCGATTCCAAATAATGAAAGAGATTCCGAACCTTTGTTTTGCTAAGAATGTATTTTTTGTTTTGAGCAGCCTTCCATTTTTTCAGTAATGCCTTTTTATCCTCTTTTGATAGTTCCGACATGGCTTACCTCCCCTTTACACCAAAGATAGACAAATTCCTGTCATAAGCTTTCCACCAAATATACCATTATGTACGACACAGGACTTTTCCCAAAACCTCAATGGATCTCAAAGCTTTCCGAATAGAAGTTTACATAGCAGCGCCCGCTGGCTGCGACAAATTTCAAAGCACAATAATCCGGGTCAGTCACACCTTCGGGGTAGTACATCGTGTCACGATGCCGACTCGTTTGCGTGGTGGAAGCATGGCCTTCATGTTTGGATATCCTCCTCAATCCATATTCCAATTTGCCAATTACACCTTGTTTCGTCAATTGATCCATCCATTCCTGATCCACCGTTTTTCTTATCCTTACCATACGTTCTTCATCTGCCCGGTCATGATCGCAAACAAACAAGCTATCCCTACAGCTTGAAAGTTGTGCGACCCCCTAATCTGGAAGCAACATAGGCACACCAGGCCAGTTCAATTCCGGCATTGAATCCAATTTGTTCAAAAACACAAATATGGTCTGCTTATTGCCCCAAATTCCCGAATCAGGTTTTCTTGTGCATAATGTGATATGATAATATCCCGGCTCTATGGGAATGGTCTGTTCCAAAGGGCAATCTGAACTCCACTCCATTAACCAGAACAAATCAATTACACATAACTTTTCGTCTTGGATCTCAATACCCAGGCGAATCGCAACTGGATATTCCGCCAGTAACTTTTCTTCCGGATAGCCCTCTCTAAACTTGAGTATAAATTCACCACTACTTCCTGTACAGAAACCTACTACATCGCCCTTTCTGACATGCTTTGCCACATCCTCCGGTTTTGAATATTCTTCTTCAAAGAAATTACAACCTTCCGAAATATTTTTATTTGTTTCAGGCGAATAAAAAACAATACCCATTCCATCTATCAATAAGTGAAGGTCTTTTTCTTCAAACTTCATATGACATTTTCTCCTCATTCATAAATTTTTCCCATATATAATATTTTTGCAAATGTTTGATAGTCCATTTTTTCCCAATCAATGGTATCATCAAAGCCAGTATAGTCCTCTATCCAGTTTGCCATCTGTTCCAAAAAATCAGCAATCGTAATATTTGCCCATTCTTCGGGATGCTCTTTTGCATCCAAAGCTAACTGAACAAGAAAATTCAAGAAATCATCCATATTTATTATACTGCTTATTAACTCTACTGGATTTTCCATTGTCATTCTCCATCATAACTTTCAGCAGCGAATCCGCATACTCTGCGAATGGGAACCAACGTCTGCAAAACAAATATGATTTTATCCGTTCATCTAGTTACCGTAACAATTTTCCATTAATTACGTCAGGAAAGTCTGTCATTTTACGGGTAGTGTTTTGAAAGTAACCTTTTATTTTCACAATTTCCTGCGGAATCCTCTAAGGATTCCAAACACTATCAACAATTATTTCGTGCCAGTTTGGCTTAATAGGAGTCAGCTTTACATTTGAGTAACTGGAAGGCTCATGTATGGGCAATTCTATATCGCAGACATCATTTTCGGAGTACAAAATATAGGTGTCACTCGTGATATAAGATGTATTTCCCTCATTGAGATAATCTTCTTCCTCACCGGAAAATGTGTGCTGATAAAACGCAACATCTTCATGTCCGGGTTCCCCTCCGCTGATACCGGTATGCTTTCTTTTCCCCTGGTGAAGTTCCTTTGCAACACGTTCGTAATGGTTCATCTTGCATTCCATGATAAACGCGCTTGCAGGCGGCACCGCCCATTGCTTCATCAGCATCCCTGCCAGGACAATCAGGAAACATCCGGCGACACATAAAACCCCTGACTTGCTTCATATTTCCGCTTTTCATTCTCATAGAATTTCAAAAACTCCTCACGGTTTTTGGCAAAGAGTTTTTCCAGTTCATAAGACAGGATAAAGGGATCATAATCACAGAACACATTGGGCATATAGCGGTAAATTTTCTCTGCAATATTCTGTACGTGTTCGATATCAACACCAACCATGGTAAATATCTTCTTTTCCGTATAAATCTGCAGCTGTACGATGAAGGGGCCTCCCTTCTGGCCAACCTGAGCGCAGATCCAGTAAATTTTGTCACGCGGAATCGCCCTCACCCTGCTTCCGTCCCCAAATAACACCAGGTAAGAGGGCGTCAGGACTATTTTTTCTCCATGTGGTCTCTTTCCCTGTGGTATGTCATAGATGTATTCCTCCACCTGGATTTTGCCTTCCGCCGCCTCCTGATCGATGATCCGCGCCACCTCTGCTTTCTCAGCCTCTCCAAACGGCAGAACCAGATTCCTGCCATTTATGGCAACCCGGCTTGTTCTGAACAGTCCCGCCACAAACGCAAAGAAAAATACCCCCGTCAACATCTTCAAGGCAGAAAATATTGTCTGACTGGACGGGTCATTTACATCCAGGGAACTCTTCAATAAAAAATAGAGAAATACGGCTAAAATAATAAATGCAATGCATGATTTAATCAGTGTTCTCCTCGCCGCTTCATTCGTGCGCTTTGATTCCTGCGCCAAATATCCCTGTTTCATAATCGCTTCTCTCCTTTGTCTTATTAATGGAAATTTGCTTCCTGATTCATAATCGGCAGACCAATACTGCCACATTCAGCTGGGACGTTATCAGGCATTGTGTAACACCATCTGTCAATAAAAATGAATTTTCTCATTTTCCGTCTCCGCCAACTTTAATTTTTCAGCCCGATAACCTGGAAGTTGTAGCAATGATTAAACTTCTATTTCATATCCATATTCATGCAGCACAAAATCATCATCGAATACTTCTTCATAAATACCATTAGCTTTTACAAAACCATTTTTGATATAAAGCTTAATAGCTGGCTCATTTATATCCACTACAAAAAGTCTTAGATATTCAGCGCCTAATACTTTGGCAACTTCCTTCGCCTTAGAAAGCATTAAGCTGCCTATCCCTTCTTTTGAATCTTTAACAGCTATCCCCAGTCGGTCAATATACAAAGCTTTTGCGTGGTTATCCCTCCATTGGACTGCATTTTCTCCTGGGTTTGTATCACACAAAACAAACGCTGATACAATTTCACCGTTATTAAGCAAAACATAAAGTTGATTATTTTTTATATCTGCCTCAAAAAATTCACACGGGTAAATATCATCCCAAATTTGAATACCATGCTCATTCATGTTTTTAACAATTTGCTTATACATATCTTTTAACCGTGATAAATCTTGCATAGCTGCTAATCTAAAATCCATCTCATCATCTCCACAGCTTCCAATTTGTTGAGTGCACCTTATCCGTCAAGGGTATGAAACTCGGACGGGAATAGAGCGTGCCTCTAAGCGCCTCCGATATACCCACTTTCGCTACTTCCTCTGTATCGTGATTGTCACGTTTTTAAAAGAGGTTTCGTCTATAAAACTGGATTTATATCCTGAGCCATTCATATGTTGTTTCGATATATGATAATGGCCGGCAAGCCAAAACTTCGTTTTGCTGCGTTTGAATTAACAGATCCTTTTTTTCTTTTAATACATCCTCAGATAGTTTTGAAATAAAGTAGGCGGCGCTCATTCGTGCATCTGAACCCTCATAATCATCATCAAGGACAATATCAAATAACAGATCCGCTAATTCCATGTCGTCTGTAAAATCAGCAAAATATCCACGTATCCAGGCACTAAACCGAATATTACAATGCCAAATTAAAAATTCAATTAAATTTTCTTTATTCCAAACGCCCTCAGAATAGGGCGCAATCATTTTTAATGCTTCAATCGTCATAGATTTTACACCTTCACAGGTTCCAATTTGTCCGTGCCTTTTTACCAATATGCGTATTTATATACCGATTGAGAAATACTGTCGCTGTTCCATTTCGTACTATGGTACGCCCACGCGGATAATGATTATATGCGACCCGACGAAAACACTTATCTGCGTTTTGTGCGAATTGTGACCATGTGTGCTTATAACTGAGGGCGCCGCTTCTTGCAGACAAGTGATAAAACCCCACTCTTTATTTTTACTCGGTACTTTCTTCCCCTTCATGATCCGGCAGCGTTGAAATGATTTTTTCAAAGGCAGCGTTTACTTCCTGATTTATAATTGGCAGACCGACACTATCAAGAATATCTGAAGCATAACTTAGCTTAGCTATAAATTTTTCTTTTGAATCCATAAATATAATAGGGGAGAGCCAAATATTAAGAATGACAGCAAGCAGTTCTGCCATGATTTCAGGTTCCTTTACTCTTATACTTCCATCCTCCACTCCTTCTATGATTAACTCGCTGAAAATCGCTACCAGGTTATTTTTGGTAAAATCTAAATAGGCAGCAGAAAGCTTGGGGTTATAGACCAATGATTTTGATAGTGGAAAATAAACGTCAACCTGTTCTTTAGCTGTTAATGCATGGATTAAAATTTGCCTGATTTTCTCTAAAGAGGATATTTCCTTATTGCCTAAAATTTCGTCGTAACAAGGAACAGTTTTATGAAACATACATGCCATAACCGAATCAACCATTTCCGCCTTATCTTTAAAATGGTGATAAATGGCTCCTCGTGTCATTCCTATGGCATCTGCTATATCTTGTAATGTGGTTTGTTCATACCCCTTTTCGATAAATAGCTTCATAGCCATTTCTAATATGCGGCTTTCAGTTACTTCTGGATATCTATTTCTTCCCAAAGTTTACCCTCCTTAAAATACATTCTGTATGTTTCAATGATAACACAATTGATACTCATCGTCAATTTGTCACATTGCAGATATAATGCTATCAGTTATTTCTGACATGGTGAAATAGCAAGCAATGGAAAGAAATATCCTTTCTGCTTGTTGGAGAGTTCCGAAGCCCCCAACAAGTACAAGAATGTCTGGGGCAGCCACCATGCAGAGCATGGTGGCTGCCGCGGCCGGACACTCAAAGGGCAAGAATATAGCAAAAGCCGTAAACAGTGTCTAGGGTAAAATGAACGTGCCGCATCACGCCCTTGACACTGCTTCCGGCTTTTTCTTTGCCTTTTTCTTTGCCAGCCGATCGGCATACTCAGCCTGCAAGATCTTAACCATGGGCAGCTTCTTTCAGATTGTGAATTTTAAGCCATCATATATATTCCGGTCCGTATTCCGTATGTTCATCTCTCCCGTGATTGTCCCCACTCTTATTCCGCCAGTACAGATCCGCCGGCGGTATCAATTCCAGGGCATCGGCTTTCCAGCTCTTCCTGAAGAGCCCTGGCTGATTCCTGCGACGTCTCTGCCCATGCAGTCTTATTGTCTCTGCTCATCAGATTGATTGTCAGATAATGGGCCTTTTTGTGTGTTTTTCCAACTTTAATATAATATGTGTTATCCTTTAAGTGCGCCTCTGTAAGCCTGTCAAGTTTCAGCACACGGGGCATATTATTGTTGTAAAGACAGATATAATCCCTGGTCAGGATTCCATCCTTCTGTCCGGCTGCAAAGGATTTCAGCTTTCCAAGGTGAATTAAAATGAGGCTGTCCGGCTCCATCGCCTGTCTGTCGAATTCCCTCACCTCCTGCTCGCTTAAGCCCCCGGCTTTGGCAACGATGCGGATCCAGTCGTCTGCGCTTTTTCTCATGCCTTTTACTATTACATAGATAAGCGCTCCAAATCCAATGGCCAGCAAAAGGAAAAAGACAGAAATCCCAATCCCAAAACCCAGCATACCTTCCTCTGCATCCCTGATGATTTCCTGTATCATGTTGATGGACCAGACAAAACCGGCCAGACTGCCCGCCAGAAAAAGTCCTATAAAAAACAGGCTCAGGACCCCATTCGCTCCTTTCTGTGTCTTCTTATGTGCCTCGAACACGGAGCGTTCCGGATAATGTTTTTCCCTATATTCTTCATTCATATGTTTTAAATACAGTTCTCTGTTCTGAACTTCCATTTACCATTTTCTCCTTCTGTTATACGTTTCTGTGGTAACTTTTGATTTACCATACCAATGCTACAAAACCCTAATACGCAAAAAACCCATATCCCATTTTTACATTGTAAATCCCGAAACACGACAATGTGTCAGGAAGATTTCCGTCTGCATCCGCAAAATTCCAGCCCGGATACCAGCTGAGGAGGTCCTCCGGAAGCCCTTCTTTCTCCGTCTCCGGCAGATACAAACGGTATTCTGTGCCCTCCTCAAGACCATACGGATCGGATGCTATGTGAAGAATACCGTCTTCAATCCACTCCTCTCCGGATTCTTTTTCTGTTGAGATTTCAGAGAGCGTCATAGAGTATGTATTGCCGTCTATCTGCACGACGGGATCGAACCGTCCGCTGAAATTGCAGATATATTCCTTTCCATGAGGATACGCCTCCCCACTGTCCCCCATATCAGAATCACAGTATTCACCGCTAAACGAACCATCCTGATTCAATGTAATGACGGTATACCATGCGCCTGCCCCGCTGCTAAACCGAAAGTCCAGGGGAAACGCAGCAGGAAGCCCCGATTCTTTCTGCGTGGCGCTCTCCGTCTCTGCGCTGCCGGTGTCTGCCGCTTCCACGGATGAGATGGAGGCCAAAGGCATTTCCTCTTCTGTCACTTTTTCTGTAGAAGTAATACTTTCTGTGGGAGTAATACTTTCCATAGGAGTAATGCTTTCTATAGGAGTAATACTTTCTACAGCAGCCTCTGTTGGTACTTCTTTGCTCCTACAGCCACTTAGACACACCAGGCTGCCTGCAACGCCAATCAATATTAATCTTGTTTTGATTCTCATCAATTCTGTCTCCTTCTTTCGCAAACGATAATCCACATATTCTTTCGTTTAAGTCAACATCCAGATTCCCACGGCGCCTGCCAGCAAAACAATTCCTATCCCCAGGAAAACAGGGCCTATCAACCGTTCTGCGGCGCTCCTATGATCCGCAAACCGAAATTCCGCAGGATTCTCGGGATTATAATAAATCGTATACACTTCATCTAAGGGATAGGGACTCGGTTCACCATCGCCGCAGACCACCTGTTTCTGGTCCCCTCCTGTCCAATACTCCAAAACCGGCTGATAAGTGTATGTAGGAATGTCACCGGGCCGTTTAAGACGCACGGGACTCTTTCTATTATCAATCACCTTCGCGGTAGTCATTACCGTACATACCTTCTCTTTTTTGCGCATCTGCCACATATACCCGATGCCTAAGAGAGAAAATATCGTTCCACCAGTAAAAGCAGTAAAACCGCACGCTATCCGATCTGAAATTAGAGGAAAAAACGGAAAAACCATGAAAGGAGCTACAAAAAATACTTCCCATATGAATATCTTTCCCTCCCGCATTCTTTTGGGAAAACTGATGATCCAGGCAGATAAGACAAGGAAAAACATGAGAAACCAAAGAAGCGCCGGAATCGCGTCTTTGAGCCATTTGGGGTCTTTTCCATAGGCAAGCCCCATCCCTGCCATATAGGCGGCTCCCATGACCAAATCCAGGAAAACTGCTTTCCATATCAATTTTTTCCTGGATACGGCAATTCTCTCATTTTTAATCTGGTATTCGTTCCATGCCGCCTCCCCTATGAATTCCCGCCACTGCCGTTCAATCTCCATTTTTCTCTGGCTGCTTCTTATCACTCTTTTATCCTGTCCATAGCCCAATACATACTCCATGCCAATGAGAACAATCAGGCAGATTAATATGTTAAGTGAATTGATAGCCTCCTTCGCCACCCCAAAGACATAGGCTACCAAGAAAAGCCATACGATAAAGATTCCAATTGTCCGCCAATATCTTCCCAAATATCGTTTATTCATCTGCCTCTGCCCCCTGGTTTTTGTTTTCATTTATTGGTACATAGAAAGTATCTTTTGGGCCTTTCCTTTTAAAATCTCCCTTGCCTGGGCAGGCTCTATTATTTCCACATATTCACCAAAGGAAAGCAGATAAAGGAATGTCCACTCATTGAGCTGGTAGCGGAACGATACTTCCAGGGTGTCGTCATCCAGTTTTTTAATGTACTTCTCCTGAAATTCATCGTAGACTTTATACGCAATTTTTTCAGAAAAGTGTAATTTGAATAACGGTATATTGTATTCTTCTTTGTACGCAGGCGTAAGGGAAAAATCCTGCGGCAGTTCGCGTTCAAACAACTGGTTTGTAACCTGAAGTTCTCTGATACGGGACATTTTATAAGTACGAATGTCATCTTTATGAAGAGACCAGGCAACAAGATACCAGGCATGTGATTTAAAAACCAGTTTCAGCGGCTCAACCGTCTGAGCGGTTACCGTCAACTCTGTATTAAAATAAGTGAATGTAATCACATACTTATTGATGATTGCACGCTCTAACGCTGTGATATTGACCCGTTCCTTTTCAGGGCTGCCCCAATAGGAGAAGTCAATCTCTAACCATTCCGACTGCATGTTGTGGCTGAACAATCCGGCTACTTTGTTCAGGGTTTTATCAGCATCCGGGTAATTGGATGATTTCAGGATCTGTAACGCCTGAATCATATTGCTTTGCTCTGCCTGGGTGAAATAGGATTTGTCCAATGAAAAACCTTGCAGCAGAGACAGCCCTCCGCCATATCCTTTTTGTGATGTGATTGGGATGCCCGCAGCCGAAAGTATATTGATGTCCCTATAGATCGTGCGTGTGGAGGCACCGAGTTCCTCTGCCAGCTGTTTCGCTGTCAGGTTGTCACGGCTTAACAGCAAAAATACAATTTGTATCAGTCTGTCTATCTGCATATCATCCCTCTGCCTGTCTGACTGCTGCGGCAAGCTACTTTAATCGGTTCAGACCATCAGAACTGTCCCCCAGCTGTTCTTCAAGTAACGAACAGGGAAACTCCGTACACTCCGCACAATTTTTACAGGCTTTCTCAACACCGCATTTTCTTATTTCGCAGTCCCCGCACATTTTTTTAGATGTAAACTCAGTATGACAGCCGAAACAAACCATATCTTCTTTTGAAAATTGATAATCATCCGTCGAATACTCTTTTGCCAGTCTGATTTGTTCTGCTGTATTTTTGCTGACAGAGGCAGTATAAATAGGACATTCGTCGCATTTTAAACCGCAATATGCTAATTCCATGAAAACAGCCCCTCCCCTAAATATTTGTCATGCGGCGCTACCAGACATCGTTCCATCGGCTTCCAATAGCTGTCGTAGAGATTTTTTTGTGCTGCCCCATAGCTTTCTTTCGTATCAAACTCCCAATAGAGCATATACTTGACACTTTTTACAATGCGCGTGATCTTGGGCGGCGGCAGACCTTCTTTAATCTGCTCCATGTCGATATGGTACTCTCTCTTTACGAACCGCAGTAAGAGCAGCCCCTTTTGCTTTTCCAGAAACTCTTTTGCTTCCAGCATCAGCGCCTCGAATTCATCAACCTTTTGCGGTTTGACTTGATAAATACATAGTTCAGTAAACGGCATATTCCATTCCTCCTTTGTCTCAGATGAGTTTATCATGAGAAATGCGACATCAGCGTGTCGCATTTCTCATGAATTTGTGAGCACTCTCTGACATGCATCAGCCTGTCATGATCAATATACCTCAGCCACAGCTTCTTTCTTACCTGCCAATGGGTAGAAAAACCACTTGAAATTCTTGGCAGACAACAAGCATATCTTCTGAAAAATTCATATGGATCTCTGCCAGTTCATCCGCGAATGCCTGCGCGTGAACCGTTCTCCAGTATGTTAAGCTCCTATCTCCTTCTCCCTCCTTATAGGCATGTTCCGCACTCACCTGCATAAAAGGCACTACAGAAACGCGGGTCGTCTTTGTGACACACACAGCTTCCCCATTGGTACGCAGTATGACATTGTGCTCTCCCACTTTGGGCAATTCGCATTTTTCATATTCATAAAATGGATAGGCAGATGCAGTAGCCGTTTTCGTTCCCGATGCCGTCAATTCTGCCAGTAAATCCGGTGTTTTGCTGCCATAGCACCACGCTTCATAACATTGTTCCTTGTAAGATGGGTTTTCCTGAATATAGGCTGCCCACATTTCTTTTTCAGTCATTGTATTCCCTCCAAAGTAATTCATACCCATCCGGGCACACCGTAACTCAATGCTCCGCATGGATGTGCTCTGCACGAAAAGGTCGAATATTTTGTGTTCTCTGATGTCACAAACTTTGTTGAAGCCATTGTATCATAGAGTTCCACTGCGTGATTTTTCAACAAATTCCTTAATCCTCACACTGTCCGGTAAATGAATCATATGATGATGTGTCAATGGCAGAAGAATGAGTCCCGTAACGGTATAACTCCCCCAAAACTTCTTAAGCCATATGGATTTTTTCACCTCCAGCAGACCACCCTCACTGACCAGTCGTGCCAAAGACTCGTCAGAAGGTTTCCGTTTCAGATCACCGGGCGTCAATGCTTTTAAAAGTTCTCGGGTCTGACGCCCTACTGCGTTCCGGTAATTGATTAACTCCTGCTTTTTTACCTGTTTACTAAAGCCGATAATTTCATCATCCGTCATGGCATTCCCAGTGTCCTTTACGGAAATGTTCAGCCGTTCCATCCATTCATCATTAAATATCTGCGGCCTTTCTGCAATCAGAAGGTTACCCACCAGGTCTTCGATTCTTGCGATATGCCATAAATGCCACGCAATGGTTTCATCCTTTTCGGTAGGCATGATGCTGTAATCCTCGTCCTCCAGTCCATCCAATAATTCGTCACAAAACGTAGGTACAGAACTGGAAGAAACCTCGCCGGTGTGAGTCATTGCATGGATTTCAAGCGCCAGTTCCATCGCAGATTGAAAATTCCTGGGAGACTTGATTCGCCTCCGCAATTCATCTAATCTAGTATTGTAATCGTTCTCTATATCAACCATAGGCGGCCTCCTTGTATATAAATTTCTTCATCTCATTGTGGTTGGATCAGGTATTTTACATTAAATGTTCAAACACTTCATTTCTGACAGAACTTTTTCCGTGTTCCATGAGAGGTTCCCAGAACCAGCCCCTGGCAGTGCAAGATTTCGCACAATTTTACCGTCCTGCATGAACAGCACCCGCTGCGCCCTCGCCGCGACCTTTGCGTCATGCGTTACCAATAGAATGGTGGTGCCGGCCCGATGGATTCCCGAAAAAAGCGCCATGATTTCATCGGAGGACTTCGAGTTCAGTGCGCCTGTCGGTTCGTCCGCAAACACGATTTTCGGGCTGCTCATCAGCGCACGGCAGATGCCCGCCCGCTGGAGCTGGCCGCCGGAAACCTGTGTGACGTCCCGCTGCTCCAGATCCGCGATGCCGACCTGCTCCATCAGGGCCCTGGCCCGGACAGTCAGCTTTTTCGCATCCCTGCGGTGATCCCGCATCTGGGGCAGGAGGATGTTGTCGAGAATGTTCAGATTTTTAAGCAAAGTGGGCTGCTGGAAAACGAAGCCCATCTTCGTTCTGCGCAGGTCCGTCAGCGCGTCGTCCGAAAGTCCGGACAGCGGTTTCCCCTCGAATGTGACTTCTCCCCTGTCAATCCCGTCCATGCCGCTGAGCGCGTAGAGCAGCGTCGATTTCCCGGAGCCGGAGGCCCCCATCACCGCCACGAATTCCCCAGCCCCTATTTCCACCGAAACGCCGTCCAGCACCTTGCGGCGCTCGTCCCCGTTTCCAAATGATTTTTCGATTTTTTCACACACTAATAATTTGCTCATACTCTACTCCTTTATGGCCTGTGAAATCCGGATATCGTGGATTGCCGCCGTTCCCATCGCAATGGCGGTGAGCGCCGTGAACAGCAGGATCAGCGGGCAAAACAGGTACGTTGCAGGCAGGTTCACGACAAATCGGAATGCCGCCGCCCCGATCATGGATATCGCTGCCGCCGCCAGCTTTTCGCCCAGCGTTCCGGCAAGAACCGTGCCGCAGACAATCCCAACGGCCAGCACGGTGACGGCCCGCCACAGGTACTGTTTTTTAACGTCCGTATCGGTAAAGCCCATCGCTTTCATCACCGCAATGGAATAGCGGTCCTTTGCCACCAAAAGCCTTAGGAACAGCAGCGTGACAAGCAGCGTAATCGCGGCGGCGACAACAACGGACACCAGCGACGCGGTTCGTACACTGCGCAGCGTCTGCCCAAAAGTCTGCGCGATATAGTCCTCGATGCCTGATACCTTGGCGAACGGGAAGCGGCTCCCATATTCGGCTTTTTTTCTGTCAAGCTGGTTCGGATCCTTCAGGCTGATGCAGACGGTGCTCCATACCGTCTTGGTGGAATCGTCGGAGAAAACCGCTTTCGCCGTCTTTCCACCGTTTGTGATGTCCGAGTAAATCCCGCAGACCGTCAGGGATTTCTCCCCATCGGCGGTCACCAGGGTCAACTCATCGCCGACCTCTTTTTCCCATTCCTCCGCGCAAAGGACGGACAGGGAAATCTCCCGTTCCGAGAGCGGCATCCGCCCGCTCACACACGCTACCGGGAACACCCCATGGTCGCCCAGCTCCACTTTACTATTTTCCGTGGTTCCGTCCTCCAGCCTGACGCCAAAGGTTTTCGTCGTCAGCACGGCAAACTCGGAAACCGCCGAATCCGCTTTCAGACAGGCTGCAATATCCGCCTCTTTTTCCCCCATCCGATCAATTTGCTGCAAATCCATGCGCAGATCACAGCGCCCCACCCCCATGTAGGTAATAAAATCCTTCGCGGAGATGGTGTGATACAGATTTTGCGGCACAATCATGATAAATACCGCCAGAATCACGACAATGAACATCGTCCCATAGAGCCGCTTCCTGATCCATACATCCTGCATGCCGAGAAACAGGTTGATGGGCATGCTTCCGCCCAGCCGGACAGTTTTCGCGCCCGTCTGGTTCTGCCCCGCCATTCCGAACCGAATGGCTTCGGCAGCGGAAATCCTGCCAAACCGCCGCAGATTGGCGCTCACGTAGAGAAGCACTAAAAGGAACAGGATAAGGATACCGGCCAAACCGAGCAGAAACGCGGCCGTATCGTTGCCGCTGTTTCCAAGGTTTTGGCGGATACCCCCGGTCATCAGGCGAACGAGCAGCAGGGAGAGTCCAAACCCCAGAACACAACCTGCCGCCGAGGTCGCCCCATAGGTGGAGAGGTACAGACTGCGGATGTCAGAAACGCGCATCCCGACCGCTTTCATCGTGCCGATTTCCCGGTAGTCATCCTCGATTTTAGCAAGGAGCGTAAATCGGATGCACAGGAGCGCGATCAGGATCACGAGGATGCCCACCAGCAGAACCACCGCAATCATGATACCGTCCGAAATGGCGCTCATCATGCGAAACAGCGGCCAGGTAAGCGCGGGGCCATTGGCCGGAAGTCCGGCCGCGCTGTAGGCGGCAGTGAACGCTCCTAAATGGGACAGATCGTCGAGACGGAATTCAATCAGGTATTCCACCGCGCCAAACGGCTCCAGACGGGCGTAATCCGCCTCGCTCACCACAAACCGTTTGGAAGACGCGAGGGCGGAGTTCATCTGGGAATCCCGGATAAAACCGGCAACGGTAAACCGCAGCCCGTGGATGGAAATGGTATCGCCCAACTTCATCACGCCGTCCCTGCTGTAGAAAACAGGCGCGTACAGCTCACCGTCCGCAGGGTAGACCGGGACGCTGTCAGAATCCAGGAGAAAATCGAACTGCCCGCTCTGTGTGCAGAATCCGTTGTCCTGCAGTGAGCCGGAAAGAGTTCCTCCGTTTATTTCAATGCTGTCATTGTCCATATTGAGGAATCGGACAACCTGAAACTGCGAAACATGCGCCTGCCCGGCGGCGAAGGCTTCGAGCCTGTCAAGCTCCGGTTCGCCGGTGTGCATCTGCATAAAGTGCGGTGTCCTGGCGTCCTGCATCAGCCGGTCGATGGAACCGGACAGGTTCACTCCAAGAACGGCCGCTGACGACAGCAGCATGGCCGCCACACCGATGAACAGCAGGAGCATCAGCGCTACCGCTTTATTTCTGGCGATGTCATTCCAAATCATTCTGCTTTTCATAAGCGCTCCCTTTCTCCAGTCCCCGAATCGATTTGATTCCCAAAAGGAATACTGCGGTTACACAGAGAAGCAGTCCCGCCATTGTGATGAGAAAGCCGATTCCTCGTCCGGCGCCGACTCCGAAAACCGTCCCCACCGTTCCCGCCAGCGCGCCGCCGGGGAGCAGCAGAGGTGTAAATAAGTAATCTGCCAATACCCCGGATAGGGCATAGGCCGCCACGTAGCCAAGCTGGGAGATGAACCCGATCAGCCCCCACGCCCTGCCCTGCAAGTCATTGTCAATATTCGTCCGAAGCAAAAAGTCAAGGCTTGCGTTGGCGAAAGGAAACATGGCGAATAGCAGGAAGCCGGAAATCCCAATTATCCAGATATTTTCCCGCAGGCCGAATACCGCCATAAAGACGCCCGAGCCAAACAGGGAGATGCTGAGCATCCGGGCATAGCCTTTTTTGATGGAGAGCCCGCCCAGCACGAGGCTGGACGCCAGCATCCCCAGAGCGATGACGGTCATGAGTGTTCCAAGTGTATCGCTGCCCGCGAAGCTGAGGATCATCGGTGAGGCAAGTGTCTGGATGATGCCCAGGCAGAATGTAACGACAGACCCCATGGCCACCAGCGTCATGAGGCCCTTTTTTCCTGTGACGGCCCGGAAGCCATCTTTAAACTCTGAAACAAAGGATGCAGCCTGATTGGTTTTTTTGCTGGGAAGCCCTTTGCGCACCGCCAGAGTGGTGGTAACGGTAACGAAAAAGGTGGCGATATCCAAAACAAGCAGCAGCCGGATATCGGAAATGGTCAGAAGGAAGCCCGCTAAAATGGGAGAGATTAAATACTTGGCGCTCCCCGCCACCTGAACCAGGCCGCTGGCCTTGCTGTACTGCTCCGGCGTGAGCAGATCGGTGATGGTCGCTTTATAGGAAGGCTCCAAAAGAGAAGTGAATACTGAGCTGACAGCGACTCCCACGCAGATCTGCCAAACCCTCGCCTCGCCTCGCGTCAGGCAGACAAGGATATACAAAAGGCCGATAGCTGAGAAGCTGTCGCCAATCACCATCAGGAGCCTGCGGTCATAGCGGTCGGCAAGCACCCCGGCGGGGACGCTTAAAAGCAGTGAGGGCAAAAAGGCAAGCAATGTGACAAGGGCCATATAAGACACCTGCCCGGTCTGCTGAAATAGATAGACCCCCAAGCCAAAGGCGGTCAGCCCGCTCCCAATGGCGGAGATAAAGTCGCCGGACCAGAGCAGCAAAAACTTTCTGAATTGCTTTTTGGATGAATTCAAAGCTCCTCCTTTTTTTCAAACAGTTTCGTGAAAAAGTTCAGCCGCCCCTGCTCCACACCCAGCATCCGTTCCAGATGAAATGTAAATGCCTCAATACGGGTGGCAGCTTCCGGCTCCGTCAACTCAAAAACACCATCGTCAAGAACCGTTTTCAGATAGATGACCGCCAATTCCATACACGCAAGGGGGTAAGGCGTTTCAAACAGCCCCTCCTGAATGCCGTCTTCTATGATGCCCGCCAGGATAGGAGGAACCTGACGCATCGTGATCTGATTGATTTTTTGCTGCATGAGCGCATTTTGCGGCTTATGGAGATGTTCCGTCATGGGACTTCCTTCCTCACCAATGTGAAGTGCGGTAATGGTGCGGATAATCCGTTCCTCCACCGGGACGCTCCGATCTGCCGCTGCCTGTCGGGCCGCTGACAAAATTTTCTCCATCTGCCGGTCAATGAGCGCATCCATCACATCCTCCTTGGACTTGAAGTGATGATAAAGGGTGCCCCTTGCAATCCCCACTGCGTCTAAAATATCATTGGTGCTGGTATTGTCAAAACCCTTTTTCATAAACAAAACCGCCGCCGCATCCAATATTTCATTTTTCCGTTCCGTTGCTTCCTTGACAATTCTCATATTTTCCATCTCCTCTCCATAGACCGACTGTCTGTCTATTACAGGGTAGCACTTTATCATCTACCTGTCAAGCAGGGGATTTTATTTGCAGAGGGATATTTTTTACTGCAGAGCGTTATCCCTTCTATCAGGAAACGAAAAATCTACATTTCTATTACCTTATGCGGAATTTTGGCGAGAAAGTCCGCTTCCTCAAGATTGGAAAAATACTCCCGCACGGCTATTTGAAGCTGTTCAAGAGAAATAATATCCCGCTCTTTTGGGGTATATTTACCGAACGGTGTGACAAGATCTACGCGTTCGGTATTCGTGCAGTCGGGATTTATCAGTGCATACGCCCTGCGTCCTCCCAGATTGAACCGGGCCTCGCAGACGAACTGATTTCCGACACCGTAGAACTGAAAAAATCCGTCATGAGATTCAAAAACCACATAATCTTCTTTGCCCTCCGCAACAAGGGATATGTAATAATCCACTTCTTCAAAGGTAATTCTTTCGGCTTTTTCACCGCTTGCCGTTTCAACATCAGGCACTCGAAGCACTCCTGTTTTCGGCATCTCACCTTCTACGACAGAGAACACCACGTCAACAAAGCTTTCAATACCGTCGTCCGCACCGTTAAGAATCCGCTTGTGAGCTTTGGTAAGCGGTGAAACGGTAGTTCCGCTGCCGGGAATACCGAGGACAGGAAGTCCATCGTCCTCGATCCAGACAAAACCCTTTTCAGCCAGCCCGGAGCGCAAGAGCGTCTCCCCAATATATGCTCCGAACAGAACCGCAACATTCCACAAAGTTTTTGCGCCATCGTCACTGTCGTACTCGTCAAGACAGTCATGGCAGACTCCGAGAAAATCATCGACATCTTTAGCGCTTTCTCTTGTATAATCAAGGGTTATTCCGCTGTGCATGGCATACTGCACTGCGTTTTCCGCAATACTCTTGGCAACATCATTGAAATCTTCCATCTGAACCTTCCTCCTCTTTATCTTCGCAACGGTACAACTTTAGATTTGTTTTTACCATCACTTGGCTATTTCTTAAACAAATTTAGCAGCCATCTTACTCGGCCGCCTATATTAAAAACACGAAATCCAAACAGTCTTATTGGTTTTACTTCTTTAGGAAATAATATTTCTTTTAAATTTATCATTGATTATTACCAAATTCCTCTCCAAAAACATTTTTAATGATGCTTTTTATTCAACTATTTAAAAATAACTATATCGCATAGTAGCTTTCTACATGAATACGGTGCATTAATAAATTAAAATTTTCCAATCCCACGAACTGGGATTTTTTATATCTCATCTGGCTTCTGTCCATCATGTGCAAGCCATTTACATTCGATTACCTCAAAATCAGTAAATGTTGCCTTGAATGAAGAATCTTCCGGGCTACAAGCATACACTCCAAACTGTATTTCATCTCTTACATGAAACAAATGACAAATACGCATCTGCTGAAATTTTACGCCATCTACTGAACACTCAATACAAAAGTCATCATCTCGTCTGCTTAACCTATACCACATAGATTTAATTGAAGCATCAATTTCTGTCGTTGCCCAATCCGAATAGCCGTTGTTAGTTACAACACTTCCAAGGTGCTGAAAACTTTCATTTTCATACTCAATAGAACCCTTTATCCAGTTATCGCTATCCAAATAAATGATAACTCCACATTGGTCAAATCTATTTTTGCTTTCAAATTCTGTTTTAACTATAAATGAAAAATACTTCTCAGACGTTTTCATTTGCAGCACTGGCGCAGAATCATTTCTGAAATGGTAATAAGTTCTTTGCCATAAATCTGTATGTGGCTCTGTAATAATCTCAATTTTCTCTTCTGTAACAGTTGATTTCTGTGGTTCTCTTGTCCATAAAAATTCACTTATATCCATTCTATTATCTCCTTCACAAATTCCAATTTATCAATCATACTTTTCAATGTTTACCGTCGCAATCGCTGATTGATTAGGTTCTCCGGTTTTCAAGTCCTGTGGGGCAGGAATCAACATCATAAAACCATCTTTTCTATATCGTTTTTCATACCCCTGTGCATATTCTTCTTCAACAGAAATATGCTGTACCTGTCCAATGATCATTGACGTAATACCTGCACCGCTTAAATCCTGTGTTTCTTTTAAGGTACACTCTATGTTTACAAATGCTTCCTGTATCATGGGGGCATGAATGGTTTTGGCATTTACAACAGAAAAATTTCCCACTGAAAATTCATCTGCGTCGTAATCGTTATGGTTAATGGTATCTACCAGCTTATCATAACAGCTTATCGGCAAAAAATTGATACAAAAGCACTTTTCTCTTTGAATATTTGCATAGGTATGGGTATGCTGATAAAGGTTTCCCATGACAGCAAAAAAAGCTGTCTTATCGCCATGAAAACAACTCCATGCGTGAAAACAGACATTCGGCTTTCCGTTTTCTTTCCAAGTCGTGATTGCAAATAAAACGGTTGGTATGCCTGCTGTCGTTTCGAAATGTGAAAATAATTCAAATTCCTCTGGGTATAAGGGTTTGAAATACTGTGGAAATGCTTTCCCTATTTCTATTTTCATTAGAACACCTCCTCCTAGTATGCCTGCAAAGGCTTTGACTTTTATTTATTTGCAAAAGCTACAAACACTCCAACTGCTACCAATCACCTTATGGGTTTCTGACCGTAGCTTCTTTATCAATGGCAGTTAAATGATAGACTTCCATCTTACCCATTTTAGTCCTTGCCCAGATCGAATACGGCTCACCATTTTGGGTGAAGTCCTCTTTATATTCCCTGCCATCTACCAGCAATGTTCCCATATCTACCGTCAGATTAGAGTTGATGAACGCAGCAGCCGTTGTTGTTTTGATTATAACATGCCCCATATCATTGTTCAGATTTATTTTGCCCTGAATATCTCCTGTTATTTCAATATCGCCTGCATCACATTGTATATCCGTGGTTTTGACTCCTGTACTGCTGTCAATCATAACAGAACCCATTTCATTAGATAGTTCCATCGTCTGAGCTGATACGCGATTCAGAACAGTCTTTCCAGCATCACACTCTATAGTTAGAACACCGATTTCCTTATCCGCAATTTATATGCTCCCCATGTCCGTTTTGACAGAAACTTTGTCCAAGTGAACTGCTTCAGGCAAATATACAATAATTTGACCATTTGGAACCTCCTTGTCAAAAGAAAGTTTTCCATGTTCAGGTGAAGTGACTACAAGTGTTCCGTTGTCCACTCGATAAGTCGGATTTAACTGTTGATTGTACCACAGCAGTTCTATCCCATAACTATCAGCAGGCCGAAAAGACACATCCGATAGTTCTACGGAAATATCAACTCTGGAAAATGCGTCCAGCTCCCGTTCTGCCTTCTCCTGCGGCACAGCGGACGTATTGGTATTGTGTATTTGAACGCTGCTGGTAGATATGGCATTCACCGGATTCATTTGGCCCTTCTTCTGAGCTATCCTTAATATGCTCAAACTATAGAGCAGTTCCAAAGACAGACTGCTGTCATGACTCCTGAAAACCGATTTTCAAGGTCATTCCCGGCAGGGAAACACCCTCGTTTAAGGTGATGGTATGCTTATCGTCCGCTGTAAAGCCGATGGTCTCCCCGTCACGCAGGATTACATCATATTCCAGAACATAGGATACCAGACTGACCAGGAAGTCCCGTACCTCTGATGGCTCGGCTTTGGCGTCCAACACTTCCATCTCGTCCTTTCCAAATATATCCATGCCATAGGTGTAGCAGCATACGCCCTTCTCACTTCGGTAAAGTCCAAACCAGATCCAGTTAAAGACAGGGAGATCATCCTCCTTCATCATATCCGCAAAACCCTCATAAACGCGCGGCTCAAACACAACTCCGCTGGTATAGACACCGGTAGCGTTTTTCTGCCTACAGCAGCAGGAGACAATCTTGGTAAAGAGCTTGCCGCGTTCCAAAAGATTTTCTTCCTTGCCCAGCACAGCGACTAAGAGATGTGCCTTATGCGCTCTAGCTGTATTCACAGCTTCCGGCCACATATAATTGTTTTCCGCATTTTTCTCTGCTTCGCCATCGGGAACTGGAGCAGGCATCAGGCTGGCCGCAGCGGTCATATTACCAATATAAAACACCAGGGGGACATCGTTTCCCTTATCATCTTCATCCTCCGCCACATCCAAATCCCATTTTTCTTTCAGGTCTAAAATTAGCTGCTGCTTATCCCAGCAGGGCTCTGATAATAAGACAAAACCAGCAAATTTTCCACTGTTCTCCTTGCGCCTTTCCTCCTGTTTTGCCTGCTCCATCCAATAGGCTCGGAGTTGTTCCACAATCTCTGTGGCTGCTTTCACAGAAGCCGCCTCATGGTATTCCTCCATATTGCTGTAGACATGGCCGCAGTGTTCCAGCGCTTCCCCCTCGTAGCCGCCGCACACCCCCAGCAGCCATTTTCCCAGGAGGCTTCTTTTGTATTTAAATATGTAATATCGCATTCCATGCAAGTCAAATGTTCCTGTACATTCAATCTTCGTGGGAACTTTACCGAGTACCTGTGAGTGAGATAACCACTCCACCATAGAATTTTTTGCCGCTTCCATCTGGGCTGTTCTCATAATTTATGATTCTCCTTTTCCTAACTCAAATTGTCTTTTATCAGATAAAACCACCTTGCGGGGAAATTTGAGAATTCCAAAAATCAGGACTTGTTATATCAGCAACAATTCTACAAAACTTATCATTTTGAGGTTTGGAATTTATTATTTCTTGTGTTTTATCCAGCCACTTTTTACAGAATTCAGTTTTTACTGTACTGCTTGTTTTACGTTCTGAAATCCACCATCCACAAGGTACATGATAATGTTCATATTCTCCTACACAGTCAAATGATAGTTGAATTTTATTGATATCATTTAATAATCTATTTAGCTTTCTTTTTTGACCTCTGGTTTTCGGATTTTTCAAGCACTATCTCCTCAGCAACTTCAAATTTTCTACCCGACAAGCTGGAATTGTAGCATTGGAGGTTATTCTCACTTGGTGTGCTATAAAAAACTTCATACTTATAGCGTTATTAAATATTGGTATCCGCTGTGAGGTTCAATTTGAACTGCGTAGCCCTGCTTGACTAAATCCCTAAAGAAGCGCTTTGTCCTATTAATATCACATTCCCCGTTACTTTGGAGATAGCAATGGAAGAAACTCATAGTGACAATACGATTATCTATAAGGTTAATTTCAAACTTGCTTGAATCACTTATAAAGGCAATATCTTCCCCATGCATTCGCACTTTCCATTTTTTATCTATGAGAACAGAATGAAGCTCTGTCTGCATATCAATTAAGCTGCTAAACAATTTTTCATCCTGGGCAACTTGAAGAATGCTACAAAGTTGCCCAAGTAGTACGTTTGATTTTTCCATATATTCCTCTATCAATTTTAAATACTCAATCAACTTTGTTTTCCTTCCCTCTATCGCATAGGGAACAAATAAACTGAAATGCAGGGGAATTTTCATGTATTTCGCAATGTTCACCAAACGAAAATTCTATATCTGTATGTCTGCTGTTTATAGTCGTATCGCCACAATCAAATACATCATTTCTATATATAATGCAAGATATATCGTCGATCAGATCATCGTCTGAACCTGATATATTTTTCCAAGATAATTTACTAATGATCTGTTTGACTTCATTTATTGTAATCGTAATTTATTCCTCCAAATTTAAATTTTCCGTCCGATAAACTGGGAGTTGCGCAGCCAATTAATCACTGTGGAAGCAGCATAGGCACACCAGGCCATGCCAATTCCGGCATGGAATCCAATCTGTTCAAATACACAAATATAGTCTGCTGATTGCCCCAAATTCCCGAATCAGGTTTCCTTGTACATAATGTTATGTGATAATATCCTGTATCTATAGGGACAATTTGTTCTGTAGGACACTCTGCTTCCCACTCCATCAACCAGAACAAGTCAATTACGCATAACTTTTCATCTTGAATATCAATACCTAAGCGAATTATAACAGGATATTCCGCCATTAATTTTTCTTCCGGGTAGCCCTCTCTGAACTTGAGTATGAACTCGCCACTACTTCCCGTACAGAAACCTACTACATCGCCCTTCTTGATATGCTCTGCCACATCCTCCGGATTTGAATATTCTTCTTCAAAGAAATTACAACCTTCAGGAATATTTTTATTTGTTTCAGGTGAGTAAAACACAATACCCATTCCATCTATCAATAAATGAAGGTCTTTTTCATTAAACTTCATATGCCAATTTTCTCCTTATCAAATTCAAATTTACAAGGTCCTAATTTCCATATTTCATGTTCAAAATCATGCTAGCCATGAACATCAGGATCATACAAGGAACAGGACAAGCGGGAATCTTCTTTGAATTTTTCTAAAACATCATAATACTGATCATTCAGTAGTTCATAAAGACTATCATCGCCAATACGTTTTAAGCCACGCATTGCATAGCAAAAGCATTCATATCCCCAGTTGCAAAAGAACTGTATAAATCCTCTGTTATATATATCAACTTATAATTTCCATAAAGCGGCTATTTCCTGTTCATCATTGTCCAATTTGCTCCAGTCTCCATTTAGTTCGCTCAGTTTTCAAACAGTAGCAATAGCGTAATCATTCCATAGGTCACCATAATTTCCCATAGCTATATTTTTCCTCCAACTTAACGGGTACGCCTTATAACCAACAATGCGTACTGTACCCTATTCTCATAATCTGTTACATTTGCCCATATCATTCAGTAAATTGGTATTGTAGGTGTTACATGTCTTCAATCAGAATAAAGCCCCCATCTTTCTTGCCATTGATAAATGTAAACATTGTTGGTGCACCTCCAGCGTTTATATAAAATGGCAACCAATTTGTATGTAGCTGCAATAATAGAATGTTATCGGATTCAACTTTACTATTTTGAAAAAAAGCGGGGATACCGCAAAATTTATCTACATCTATTTGTTTGAATTCCGTGGTGGATATCTCTTCGTTTTCCGTTATTTGGGGAATCCATATAGCCTCGCTATCAACTGTTGGACCAACACAAAAATTTTCTGTATGAATATATTCCGGGATTTTTCCATTAGGTTGAATGATGATTGCATTTTCTCCCTCATCAGGATAAATTATGTCTGGGTCAAAAAATGGGTCAGCCTCATCTTCCGGCTGTGTCATAAAAATATATGCTAAAGTCAAATCTTTCAACTCTTCATAAAAATCATTTAATCGTATCTGTCCTATAAATTTTAATGGACGATTATCCCATGGAAGACTAACTGGCCAATGGGGGACTGCAATCCAATCTGGCTGTCCACCAAATCTTGTTATGTAGCGTTGACTATTACTTTGGGAAATAAAAGCATCTATTTTGTAAGTTCTCATTTTCATTTGATTCCTTTAAATTCAATTTGAACAAAATCGCTGCGTCATGGCCTGCCAAGGCTGTGGATGTGGCAATATTCATGGACAATCGCGCTGCCGCCGGCAGAAACAGCATGTTATTTTCCCTTTTCCGCATCTTCCTCCATTCCTGTCCAGAAGCTTTCAGCAGGAACCGGCCTCGCAAAATAGTAACCCTGCACTTTATCACAGCTCACCTGCCGCAGAAACTCAATATGCCTTTTCTCCTCTATCCCTTCTGCCACCGTAACCATCCCCAGTTGCTTTGCCATGTTCATGACATTAGAAATCAATATCCTGGCCCGGTCCCTATATTGATTATCAGAAAAGAAGCTTCTGTCTATTTTCATGATATCTACCGGCAGGTTTTTCAGCAGGCTTAAGGAAGAATAACCTGTGCCAAAGTCGTCCATTGCCATCAGAAATCCATTTTTATGAAGCTGCTCAACCATTTGGATTATGATTTTCTCATTATCCCACATGGCAGTTTCCGTCAGCTCAACAACCAATAAGTGATGCTGGATTCCATATTGATCCGCCAGACCGCATAAGTCCTGAATAAAATCCAAATTTTCCAGGTGCCTGCGGGAAAAATTCACTGCAATTTCTATTGGGGGTCTTCCTTCATTCTCCCATTTTTGCATCACCCTGCACACCTGTTCAAATACATAGAAATCCAGTTTTGTAATCAGGCCCTTCTGCTCCAGGATAGGAATAAAATCGTTCGGAGGAATTAAAATCCCCTCCTTTTCCCAGCGTACCAGTGCCTCTGCCGAGGCCAGCTTTTCATCACTCAGACTATACTGAGCCTGTAAATAGATCTTGAATTCACCATTTTCAAGCGCGGCATCCAGTTGATGTTCAACCTGCTGTTTCCATAATGCCTGCTTGACAAGCTCCTCATCATATGTACAGACTTTTTCCCCGAGTTCTTTTGCTTTGCCATGGGCTATATTTGTTTTTTCCACGGCCTCAACTGCACTCCTGCAGTTATCAAACGACATAAAATAACGGCCTTCTATTACCTCTATCGGATATGAAAACCCCGTTCCCATGTGCTCAAAAAATTGATTCCAGACATTTGCCCTGGCTATATCCAGTTCTTCTGGAGTAGGGCAGCATAAAAATACATAAAATTCATCATCGTGAGCCCTGCAATAACATTTGATTTTTCTTTCCTGCTCTAAAGTGGCGGCAATCGTTATAAGAACCGTATTTCCAACATCTTCCCCTAATATTTTATTAAGAAGTTTAAATCCCCTGATATCAAATTTGGTCATTAAAACCATATCTTCCGGATGGTCATCTATGAATTTCTGGACATCCAGCTTAAACCTGGAAAGATTGGGACATTTACACAACTCATCATAATACGCCACTTTCTCCAGAATAGCCATATGTCTTCTCTGCTGCCGCATAATCAGCAGCCCGCAAACCAGCAAGCAAATAAGAACCAGCCCCGATGCGGCTGTAAGCCTGGAGGTGATTTCCGTGGCATAGGCCGTTCCAATGTCATGGCGTAACAGGGTGAATATGTACCAGCCGCCATATCCTACCGGATTGTAGTGGCAGTGCCATCTTATTCCGTTTATATCAAATACCATATGCCCGGATTTTCCCTGCTGGATATCCGACAACACGCATTCCTGATTGCTTCCTTTTATCACCTTCATATAATCCCTTGCATTTTCAAACGGGACGTCCTGGCTGCCGGTATCATCCGTTGGGAGAACTACGCTGCCAGACATACTGACCATGTAGGTTACCCCTTTTCCATCGAAGGAAGGGAGGAAAAGGTTATTCAATTTTTGAGGAGTATAACCTCCAATCAGGACAGCGATTGGCGTCCCCGCGTCATCTGGTATAACAGGAACCATAACAGGGATAACTGTTTTATCTGCAAAAAGAGAGTCCTCCACATCGCCAACTACAGTTTCTCCCTTCATGACCTGTCGAAAGAGGGCATCGTCAAAAACCTCCAGCTTGTTTCCTTTATTATCAATTCCAACACCATCTGTACCTACTTGCGCAAGAACACTGAACCCTGTATTTTGTATAACCTGATCCAAATAGGAATCTAATTCCTTTTGTGGGAGTTTTTCCAGCTGCAAGGCAATATTATTCAGCGCGCTGATATCTGCTTCTATCTTCTGATGAAGATTAAAGGTCTGCTGTCCCGCCGTCTCATTTAATGTCTGATGAATGGAATCTGACAGCATACGTTGAAGACCCCGACTGCCATCACACATAATCCCAATTACGGCCAGAAGCATAAATGCAAGGATACACCCTACCGGTATAATATATGATTTTCTTCTTTTCATAATATGCCTCTAACCTTCCCACCACAAATAAAACAGGTGTAATGGTATTCAAAAGTCCTTTTTCCTGCAAGACAGCAAATTTGTTGGTATCCTGTTTAAAGCCTTTTAAGTTCCAATTATATACAAAACGTCATCATTCAATTTACAGACAGCCTCCATCCCATCACTTATCCTTATCTGATCACCATTCCTATAAATACTTTTTCCGGTAATCTCTTCAATCGCTATCAAATATAACTGTTGGTAAAGAATTTCCGGTTCCTGATGGGTATTGTAGATACAGACATCTGGATATCCAAAATCCGTCAGCCCGCTTGTCCTGGCCATTTTGCGATCCTGATCCATATAGAATTGCTTCCGTTAATTTTCTTTCCTCAATTTCAGGTGTTTTTAAAAGTACAAACCCCATAATAACATTGTCATTCTGAAATCCCGTTTCCTGCCTGGAAGAATCCTCTTTTTTCTTAAATAACTTTCTTAATAGCGCCATAATTGCATTTCTCCGTTATTATGCTTTCTGAATCCCTTTCTGTTTTCGTTTCTTCAAACGGTAAATTTTAATTTTTTTGTTCCGCGATTTTAAAAATACCGTCAACTCGTCTAATTCTTCCAAGCTCAACTCGTTTTTGAAAATCGGAACAAACTGATTGCGTTTCGTCTGTAAAGCCAAAATATGTTCTGTTTCAAAAACCCGTTTTAAAAAGGCATACTTGAATTTTCCTTCCCCATGGTTGGTTTGATTTATCACTGCCAGTCCATCTTCATCAAACCAGCTGGTATATTGATAGCCCATTACCCCATTGAAGTCCTGCATATCGCGCAGATTCCTTTTTACTGTTATCCAGCGGAACAGGACGTACTGCCATAATACAAAAAACAAACCGACAGAAAAGAAAACCGCCGCAAGTGCAGGGTGTCTTGCCCCACTGAGGACGAGACTGACTATGAAACAAATAATTGCTGCTCTTTTTTCTAATTTAGGAATTCCCCATTTAGCGACCTCTCTCAGGATCGGTTCATCAAGAACTCCTGTTGTTTTAAATAACTCCATATGATGATTCCTGCTCCTTTCTTCCATTCATGCGCTCTGCAAACTCCTGCTTTTCCATCTCATGTTGAACAGTCCTTCGGACGTATCTCCAGGCGGTGCAGAGCATCTTCAAACCGTCTGACATTCTCCTCCTGCCCCGCATACTGATTCGCTGCCAGCATCTTTAGGCATTGAACCCTTAATCGATCCCCATTCACACACAGGATCTCAAAGATACACCAATCTGAAAAACGAACTTTCTTTTTTACATGCCTGATATCAAGCGAATACCGTTCTGTCCACGCTGTTTCTTCCATTGACGGCCGTTTTAAGACGGCAATGAATAGATCACTTCCGCTAAGGCCCACAAAACTGGGCCTTTTTTTCCACCTTCTGCCCGTTTTCCCACGTCTGTCTGTGACGCCATAAAAACAAAGCTCAAATTCTTCTCCCGGCTTCAATAAGCCCGACAGAGCAGCCATCATCTGTTCTTCATTTTCTCTTTGGAACTCCTGGTAATTTCCATCCTCCAAAACCTCTAAAAAAGAAAAATCCTCACTCCCGGTCAGACCTTCGGGCCATTTTTCCTGCAGTTCTTTTCTACATTCAAGAGCCTTGCTGCGCTGCCCTAAGTTTAAATAGCACAGAAGCATCTGGGCAACGGCCTCCTCCTGCCCCGTATTCTTTTTCCGAAAAGGCCAGCACCAGCGCCGGCATACTTCTGCCCAGGCATGACGCCCATAAAATGCATAGCTCTTCCTGAAATACAGGATTGCTTCATCATAGTTCCGTTTTCGGCTCTTTCTCCTGCCTTTTCTTTCATATCTGTTCAGCCACCCCTCAAGCAATACGGGGAGGGCAAAGAAGAACAAGAACACCGCCAGTAACCCCAGTTCAAACATGCCAGGTTTAACAGGCAGATAGATTATACTGATAAAGCAAAAAACAATATAGATTACATTCTTAACAGTGTTACTCAACATAAGAGTCCCCTTCATGCCCCCCCCACACAGCTTTGCGCTGTTGATTCCTGATAGTCAGACCGTGATGTGCTTCATGAAATCCATACAATCCCTGAATGCTTCTGAGAACTCCCACTTGCCCATACCATGCAGCGCAAAGTAGACTCTTGTCTATTAGATCCATATCCATTCCCAACTTTCCCGTTTCATTTTTCTGTTTTCATCCTGTATGTATAGAGCATCGTCAAGACTCCTGATACCAGAAAAAAAGCTGCCATGCCAAACAAATGTATAGCATAGCAAAAAGCAAGCATACAGTGCTGCCATACAAAGAAAAAACAGACATGGTAACGCGTCCGTCAAACTGTCTTTCCCGCTGCGTATACACAAGAGCCTGTAGTGCCTCATGCTTACATGCATACTAAAAATACAAATAAACCACCCGGAAAAACTTTCCCGGATGGCCGATTGTATTTCATCACAAGTTTTCTTCTTTCCGACAGAATTTCATATGGTAATTATACCGTCTGCCAGAAAAGCCTGCAGTTCTTTTCATTACATTTCCATATATGATTCATTACACATCTTCCGTATTTCAGGTCTCTTCATAACCGGCGTCGGACAACGCCGTAATCGCTTTCTCAAAATTTTCTTTTTTCGTCAAAATATAGTCCGTATTAAACGTTGGTATCGCAAAAATCCCGATTTCATGATCTGCTAATATCGTTGATATGTTAGATAATATTCCTATCAGTGAAAAGTCCAAGGTCCCTTGTATTCTGAACGCTTTCCAGCCATCGTCACGCTCAATGGCATTAACCGGTACACAGTCAGTGATGCACACCAGGGATTTCTCCTCATCTGTTTTTCCAATGAAACAGTATTCGCTTTCCATATCAACCCATGAATAGTCAGGCACTTTACATATTGAAAAATCATGATTTATTCTTTTTATTACCAGAGGAATCTCCTCTGCAATCTGGAATTTATCATTTCATGAAACTGGAAATTGGCACTAAACAGACTTTTTCCAAAACAAACAGCTATCATTTTCTGGCTATACTAATAAGTGTAGTTGAACCCTCTGCCATTAGATAATTTCTCTCACAGCAATCAAGAATACAGCAAAATCAACGGGTACCACATACCATATATCTTCATCGCGTCCAAATGAATTTAACCGTACTATTTTACTGCTTTCTCGTATATTACTCTTAAAAAAATCCAAATAGTTTATATAGATTGGATACTGTAACTCTAATTTTTCAATCACGTTCGGATTCTGTTTTGCCGGCTGATTCACATAATACTGAAACCGTTCAAAAGAGCTGTTGTACAAGTGCTGTAATTCATCACAGAACTGCGTCTTGGACAACACAGCATTCTCCTCCACAGGATAATCATAATATTGAAAATATTCTTCAAATTCTGTATTCTTTAAACACTCAAATTCCATTGCATCGCCATCACAGGAGTTTACTAAATCGATGAACAACAGAATCGCTGCATATTCCTCTATTTGATATTCCCTGCTATCAGGCAGCTTAAAGCGGCTGAACCTAAAATCCACATACCAGCCATTTACTCCATAGAGTGTCACCAGTTCTGAAGAAATACAGTATCGATTTTTCCAACACTCTACTTTTTCAAAAAACAGACTCCACTTATCGGAATTACTTCGTCCGGCAATACCTGCCTTGTCCTCCAGAAACTTCAGCAGGTACTGGCTGAAATTATTGACAAAAAGACTTTTTCTCAGTTTCTCATACCATTCCATATTTTCTCCTGATTATCTATAGCTCTATATCGTATTATCCTCGAAATTTTCTGCAAAAAGCATTTTCCCCTTATCTCATAATAGTAAAATTCTTATCCTGGCCCTCGGCATACGTTACAATTTTTTTCCATGCAGTCTTATCTTATTTTATCACATACATGGAGATGTTTATCTGAACTGCCATGAAACTATATTGATTATGTAACGAAAAGATCACTCACAAAAAAGTACAGGGCTGCCGAATTATAACAGCAGCCCATTCTACTCCTCATTGATTTTTAAATAACGCATATACGCGTCTACGAATTCCGCATATTTCGTCTTGGATAAAATTACACGCTTCCCATTAATCAGTGTGATCGTAGCCCTGTCATAGCTTTGGACCTTTCCAAGATTCACCAGGTACCCCCTGTGACAGCGAAAGAAAGAGTCCCCAAACAAGTTTTCCAACTCCGCCATCGTAGAATACACTTCAAATTGCTCGTGCTGCAGATTAATAACGGCCTTCCGCAGGTTACTCTCCACAAAGTAAATGTCCCTGGGATAAATATGCAAATGGCGGGTTTTTGTGTGAAAAAAGACAGCCTCTTCTTTTTCCTTTTTTTCATACCTTTCTGCCGCACGTTTCAGTATCTTCTCAAATTTTTCTTCATCGAGAGGCTTTAATAAATAATGGAACGGAAATAAATCGAGCGCTTCAAATACATATTCATCATAAGCTGTAATAAAAATCACGGCCGGCGAGTTTGGCGTTTTTTTTGAAATTCTGTTTTGGAGCTGTTTGATTACATTTAAGCCGTCCAGCCCCTCCATACGCACATCCATTAAAATGATTTCAAAACTTCCGGTGCTGCTTAAAAACTCCATACCGCCTCGATACTCTGTAACAACTGCTTCAGGCAGAATTTTCATACACAAAGCCGAGAGGTAATTAAGCATATGAGGATCATCGTCACAAATACCAATCCGCAACATCATCATTCTCCTAATCCGTTTGTTAAATTGTTATACCTTATCGCGCAGAGCGCGCCCATGCGTAACATTCAGTTACGGGGTTGCCCGAATGGGTATAATTTTACCATAATTCTAGACCAATTCAAAGAGAATGTCATGAAACGCCTATGGTAATGTAATGAAATAGAAGCAAGACCTACCAATAACTGTGATATATTTATTATGTCCTGCCTGACCTGACGGAACACACTCATACAAAACATTAAGCTGTGATTTGACCGGAAGCTTACATCATGCTTCATAATTAAAAAGGGGGAATGTAAAATACTGACATATATTGAACAAATACCATTTATGGGTATTCTTATTACTTCATTAGCTGTTTGGGGAGTCTGGATGTGGATCTATCACTGCATAAAGAGGGAGTATCCAAACATCTCTCATGTATTCTGGTTAATGTTGTCGTCGGGATATGCGTCCATATTTATAGTCCTATATCTTTGGCCGGTATCTTCCAGAGCATTATCACCAGACTATTACATCGGCAAAGTGCAGCTGATACCATTCCATACCATCATGCAGACCAGCTGTCTCAATACGGTGGGAAATCTTGCTGTCCCATTTTTCATGCCATTTTTTCTGTACTATAATTTTTATAAGGAAAGTGTTAAGAAAACAATGCTCTGTTCTTTCTTTATTGTGGCAATGATTGAGCCAGCTCAATTTATGATCAATCAATGCACCCGGTTTCCTAATTTTGTAGTGGATATTGATGACTGCATTCTGCAGGTAGCTGGCTGTGCGATTGGCATTGGCATCATTGCATTCCGGCGATGTGTGCTGCGAAAAGGTCAATCTAACAAATGCCCCTGCCCGGGTAGAGCAATTAAATAAGAGGAAAAAAGATATGTTTACATCTATTTTTCAGGAAACGATGGCAGAGGCATGAAGATTTTCTGCTGGTAGTAAATCCTGACTATCCAATGGAATGGTTTACAGAAACGGAGCCGACGGAGTCTGGTCTGTTGGATATTCATGCCGGAGTGTTTGAAACAGCGGTTTTGAATTATTTTTATCCCCAGTTGGTGGATTTAGAGACCGCCGAAATGTTAAAGTCCACATCTCTGGATCAGGCAAAACTGCAAAAATGGCTTCAGGGAGGCGAGGAAACAAAAAATACCGTACCCCTCGGCTATACAGGAAATCCAGCCGGTTACAAGGATATCAGCCACCATGTGGAAGATATGATTTGTTTACAGGTGGACGATATTGCAAAAAAAATCAACGAATTCATTTCAAAGAAGTGATAAGAAAAAGGAGAGAAAAACGATGTATCTGATTTTATTTTTTTGTGTTCCACTCATATTAGCGCTTGTACTCATTAAACTCACGGAAAAGAAAACACAGCGGAAACATGCGATGCTAATTCAGTCAATCATTGAAGGTTCCGAGAGCGCGGTTCCGGAAACAGCGGGCTTTGAGATTGTTATGGCACAGGGAGCGAAAGACGCGGTCTCTACGGTGAAAGGTTATGACCGGATACAGTCCGGATATTCCCATATGCCCAATCTGATTGTCCGGTACCGGGAAGATGAGATGTATATTATGGCTGTTCCCTGCCCGTCCATGACAAAGATGGAAGTAGATCCGGATTTTATCTTACATATCACGGCCAGCATGTTGAAAGAAGTAAAACTTGGAGCGATGGGCAAAGTAGCTTTTTACTTTAAAGACAGCAGCCAGTTTTTTGCAATGACGGTAACTGATTTCGCCATCCCTCTTGCAACGCAGCCAGTAGAACATAAGAACTTTAAGCCATATATCAAGGAGTTTGCCAGAAGGGTGAACGGGAATGAACAGGAGTAAGACGATGGAGTTGTTAAAACAAGCGGTTCAATGAATAGGAATCACTTTTTTGCACTTAGTGTTCCAAGGACAAAGCCCACTTACAAAATGACTCTATCTCTAATTCCTTTCTCTGCTATAATATCTATACCGTATTGGTTCCTTCACTTTCTTGGGCCACTATGACCTATACCATAAGACACCGCCAAGGCATACATCCCCCTTGGCGGTGCTTATTTATTTTAGAATCGTATAAAACAAACTACTTTTTCCGCCTTTCGGCCTCCAGCGTTGTTCTGTTCTTATATACCCCGCCTTTTTCAAATCGCCAACCGCCCGCTGCACAGTCCTGCGCGACAAGTGAAGCTCCTCAGCAATCGTACTCATCGCCGGATAGCACTGGTGATTGCGGTCAGCCCGGTCTTTTAAATACATATATACGGTAACCGCGCGGTGGGGTAACTGTGCATTGTAAATTTCTTTAAAAAATCCCGTAAAAGCACCCCCTTAATCTGTCCGCAAAGGCGGCCGGCATTCCTCATTCCTTACAGCTCGTTTCAAAATTCCACGAGGCGGCGCTCCTTCACTATCATCGATTGGAAAATCACTCAGTTCATCAAAATCACCCTCATCTTCCCCCATCTGCCTGTGTATAATCTCCTGCTCCAATTCCAGCCGGTCGGCATAAAACACCGGCCTTGTCATATGCTGCTCTACCTGGTACTCCTCCTCAAACTGAATCCCCCATTTAAAAAACAGCCGTAGCTCTGTCCTCATCGGATGACAGCCGGTCTTTGCCAATATAAAATGCCCTTTAGGAAGCGACTTGAGTTCATCCGGCGTCATAAGCGGCCGTCCAATCATTTGTAGGCTCTGACTGGGGTCATTTTTCCCTCTGCTGATGGAACCGGACAGAACCGTCTTATTTCCCAATGCCTTTGATAGAATCTCCGCACTCTCCGAGTTCGGTGCAAATCCTCCAAACAAAATCCCCTGACAGTTATCAATAATAATCTCGCTGCCCTCCTTACCGTAGTTTTTCTGTAGCTGGGCAAAACTCTGGATAATCGGCACCATACTGATTCGCCTGGACCTTCCGGCCGAAAACAACATCTCCAGGGATTCAATCTTTGGTATCGTACCAATCTCATCACCAAAAATCACAACCCGTTTCGGCAGCTTGCCGCCATGCTCATCCGCTATGGAAAGCATCTCCCGGTAAATCTGCTGCAGGAACAGGCTGACCATGAAATATTTTGTTGTGTCCTCCTCCGGTAGCACAATGAAAATAGCTGATTTAGAATTACAGAATGTTTCTGTATCCATCGCGCTGTCAAAGCACAGAATCTGCTCCATCTCAGAATCAAGAAATGCATTGAGCCTGGACATGGCAGTGGAAAGCACAGAGGCCATAGCCTGCTCTGCCGTGTTCAGCGCCGCACCGGCGAACCATCTGGCCTTGTGATCCGCCGGCAGTTTCTGCATCAAAAGCTGGAACTGATTCTTTCCTTTTACTGGTGACGGTGCCAGAAGATCCTGAATCAGTTTAAACACACTTACGATATGCCTCTGTTCCTTTGGACAGTATTCAGAAATTAGCAGGATGACGCTGGTGAGCAGTCCCTCCGCGGCATCATAGAAAAACGCGTTTTGACCGTAGCTGGCCGAATCCCCGCCTCCAGAACTGATAATCGTCTTTGCCGTAATCTTCGCGTACTTTTCTGCCTTTGCTTTATAAGCCAGGTTCTCCGGTTCTGCCAAATACATATCCATATACTTGTTTACCATTCCCAGGATATTGTCCCCATCGGAGCGGGTTGGATTTCGTAAGTCCAGAATCGATATCTGGTAACCATAATACTTTTTGGCAATCCCTGCATAGTTCCGGTACAGGTCACCTTTGGTGTCCGTGCAGAGCCAGCTCATCCCGCTGGCACAGGCATACTCAATACACGGGTAAAGAAAATTTGCTGTTTTTCCAACACCGGCCGCACCAATCATCAGCAGATGGATGTCACCTGAATCAACCAGGGCTGTCACACCTGTCCGGGTGAATTTACCTCCCACCACAATTCCCTGTACCTGCGGCAGATGTTTTCCCTGACGCCACAGTTCCGGCTCATATGGAACATGTGTGAATGTTTGCTTGATTTCAGCCTCGCTTGCAAACCGTGCCGTGCCATACTGACCGTCCCCCACTGTCTTTGACTTAATTCCATCTAAGCTGTAGTGGTTCGCCAGGAATGGAATCAGACCAAGCAAAATAAACATTGCGGCTCCGGCACAGATTAATAATATCATTCGACCCTCCAGTATCTTTCCCCCCTTCTTTCAAACTTCAAATACTATAATTGTTTTTTATGCCATCTTTAAAATTTTCACCTCCTGCTCCGGTTCCTCCATCCAATCTTCTGCCGGCTGGGCAGGTTCGCCATGAGTGGCTTTGCAGTCTTCATTCCAATCCTTATGAATGGATCGCTTCTCCTCTACCATCTGGTAGCCCATTTCCACCAGTTCCTCCTTAATCCGTTTAGCCGCTTTCATGCCGGGAACATCATGATCCAAGCACAAATAAATACTCTGGATATCCGGGCTTTCCTTTAACATCTGAAACATTGCCTGTCGTCCGACACCACATAACGCAACATAGCTGTGAAGCTGCCACCCTACCTGGTGAAGGGAAATATAGGAAAGCATGTCGATTGGCGCTTCAAACACATACAAGGTATCGTCCGTTCCCTTCCAATGAAAGCTGTAACGCGGATCACTGCTCTCTATGTTTCCCCGATAGCTGTTCCCAAAGGTATAAATCCCTTTTTTATGTGCATGTCTTGCAATGCCGTTTTCATCTTTTCCAACAAAGATTGCATTGTGGTATTGTTTTGTCCTGTCATCAGAATATTCCAGACTCTCATACAACAATCCGGCCTTTGCAAATATATTTATCACATTCGGATCCAGGAAACGTTTTTTTAGGAGATACGCAAAAACGCGGCACATATCTGGATTAGAGGGCGGCAGGGTAAAGGGCTTTGTTGGCTCTTTTATTTTCCTCTCACTCTGTTTATATCCCTCGCCCTGCTCTCCGTTTAAAAGCATGGTGACCGCCTCTGGAAAACTTAGTCCGTAGAACCGCTGCACAAAGCTAATAGAACAGCCCCCCTTTTCTATTTCGTGATCATACCATTCGTTTCCTCTGACAGTCACACTGTGGTCGGAATCCAGACGCCGGTCCCTGCCGGAAGGAAGTAGCTTCTCTCCCTTGCGCAATAGAAAATCTACCAGGTCAACGGAATTTGCACGTTTCTTCTGTTCTTCTGAAAAATAAATATATCCCATCATTTCACCTTCTTCTAATATACGGTTTGTTTCGGTTCATGGTCATCCCGTTTATGGCCTTGTGCTGCCTTCTTTTCCTGGATTCTGCGGCGCAGTTTCCGTTCAACAACCGCACCTGCTCCACGGCCTCTTTGTTCTTCCTCCTCAAATATTTTTGCTAACTGGTGCATAAGCCGGGTTGCTGCCAAAAAGCTGGATGGGTCACGGAATGAATCCAGGTGGTCCAGTAAGAACTGTGCATAAATATTTCCCTGAGCCGCAGATGCTTCCAACAACGGTATAGCTTTTTCTTTATCTCTTGGTACATCATGGCCACAAAGATATAACTTTCCAAGAGCATATTGGGCATACTGGTTTCCCTTTTCTGCTGATTGGGAAAGCCATTTAATCGCCTCCTCCACATCTTTTAGCACATCTTCACCGGTCAGATATATTTTTCCAAGCTGATAAGCTGCATAGTCATTGCCGCCATCCGATGAATATCTAAAATATTCAACCGCTTTTGCTATGTCTTTGTCTGTTTCCTCTCCTGCTAGGTATATTTTTCCAAGTGTATACTGAGCATAGGGATTATTTGCAGCCGCTGCTTCCGATAACCACTTCGTTGCCAGTGAGATATCCTTTTCAATCAGCTCACCCGCCAGATACAGCTTTCCCAGCCGGTAGGCAGCAAAATCGTGACTCTGTGCAGCAGCTTTTACAAACAATTCCACCGCTTTCCCAATATCCTGTTCTACGCTTGTTCCTTCCAGATATAATTTCGCCAGCACATAAAGTGCCGCCGCATGTTCCCCTTCTGCCGCCTTCTGAATCCACCTCACCGCCTGCCCCGGATCCCCGATTTGATGTTCCAGCCAATGCCGGCCCAATGCGTACTGGGCATTGACATTTCCTATCTTTGCAGCCTTTTCCCAATAAGTAGCCGCCGCTTCTTCATCTTTCTTGGACCCTGTTCCGGTATATAACATCTGACCGAGGCGGTACTGAAGCTTATCATCATGGCTTTCTGCTTCCAATGAAGTAAATCCAAAGAATGCCTGACGGAAGTGTTCCTGGGCTTTGCTATCATCTTTTTCAGTTCCAATTCCATCCCGGTACATTTTAGCCAGTTCGTAACTGGCATAGGGATTGGATTGACTGGCTGACCTCTGGTACAGAAGCAATGCTTGTTTGTAGTCCTGTTGTACCCCCTGTCCCCGATAGTAAAGGCCAGCCAAAGAATATTGTGCATACTTGTGATTTTGAGCGACTGCCTTTGACAGCCAGGTGGCAGCTTTCTTATAATCCTGTTCTGTTCCAAGACCGGCCGCATACATTTTTCCAATCCGGTATTGCAGGTAGGGCCTGCGTCTCTCTTCCGCTAACAATTCCGCTGACAGAAATGCGGTCAACGCTTTCTGATACCATTCATTGGCCGACTGCATATCCACCTGACGTCCCAGTCCATCTGCAAACATTCTGGCCAGGTCATACATTGCCAACGCATTTCCGGATTCAGCTTCTTGCAGGAACAGTCGGAATGCCTCCTCAAAATCCGGCTCTGTCTTCTTCGTTCCATACAGGTAGGTTCTGGCCAGGCGGTAAACATTGCTCCACTCTGCACGGATTTCCGTTGGCCCCGCTCCCTCCGGCAAATCCATTTCTTCTGTAAATGTTTCTAGCTCCTGGACTGCTTCCCCTTCACCATCCGCTTCTGATTCATCCGATTCTTCCTCAAATAAAAAATGATGACCACCGATCTGTAGTGCTTCGGCAATCACCATATTTTTGATACTTTTAAATTGTTTTTGCTGGGACAGCGGCGGCAGCAAAACCGGTTGACTGGAATATGTGCTGCGGATCTGATCTCCCCAATTTCCCCACATTTCATAAAGGTTCTTTACTCTTGGCTCCTCTCCCAGTTCATCTACGATCCGGTCCACCAGTTGTTTTACGTCTGCTTTCAGATAACCGTACACTTTTTTCCCTTTTGAATTTTTCAGCCGCTTGGAGAGTAACACCATCTTTTTCTCTATCTCTGGGGTTACCGTGACTCCCATTTTTATCTGACACAGCATTTTTTTCATTGTCTTTGCAGCTTCAGTCTTCAAATCCGCACGTGCCTTGTTCTGTTCCTCATATAGGTTTGCGAAGTCCTGGCGGAAAATACTGTGAGCCAGTTCTGAGCGCATCGCTTCAATTGCTGGCTCTGTGAGAAAGCCATCATTGTCTTTTGCTGAATATACCATGATGTGTACATGTGGATGGTGGCTTTCGTTGTGATACGCCGCATACCATCTGAGATTCTCACTGTCGATTTTCATGTACTTGCTGAACATGGCCCGCTTGGAACGGAGCAGCTCCATCCACTGCTTCCCAGAATCATATCCCAGTCTGGCGGCATCCCCCCTGCGCAGGCTTACAACATGCGTCCAGACTGCGCCTTTGTGCTGTCCCACCTCCTCCTGCACTTTTTTTAGCACCACAGGTTTTCCTGCATCTGTAAACAGACCATGCTCCCCAACCCGTTCTGCCCTCGGCCGGTTTGCAAGATAGTCCACATAGTTTTTTCTCTTACCTAACAAATCTAAGTTCTGTTCCAGGGCACACGATATAAATTCAGATGCATTTCCAATGGTTGACCGGGCCACATAGTCTCCATATTCCAGCATTTCTTTCGTCTCGGGCATATCACGGAGGATTTGTAACATTAACTTTTTCTGGGCGGCAGTAGATGGCAGATGGCGCTTGCTTTCATCTATCTTTTCCACGCCCTCCCGTGTCCCGATATACTTTACATAGTTTCCCAGCTGCTCCTGCGGTGCATCGCGCATGTAACGGCTGGTGAAGATAATTTTAGGCACTGTTTCCTCCTGATACTATTTTGTAAATCTCTGCGGACAATAAAAAACTAGCAGTTCAAACCATTGTTCCTGCCTGTCATCCCATTCTCTTTCCTGATAATCACAGCCAATATAAAAGTCCCCCAGAAAAAACATGGATATTTCTTTCTGAAGTAAACGTATCTCCTGGGTCTTAAAGTTGATGATTCCGATATTGAAGTATTCCTCTCCATCATTGTATGGCACAATCGAATTAATACATTCGGTACACAAAAATTGTGACATCTGTTCCAAATCCAAAACGTTAGAAGGCGTTACTGCCACCTCACCAGTATAGTAACCCCTGTCCATATCAGCCGTTCCCCAGATTGACAATCCGCCCTCTCCCGTATTCAGTATACTTGTGCTGGAACGGCCATAATCTTCTTTTTTATAGTTCCCACAATCTTCATAAGGATTAATCTCGATATGAGCCAGCTGAAATTTATTGAGATCGATCACTCCAATATTATCTTCCCCCCAGTAAGCCGGCAGCAAGGTCCCGCCTGCACAGCTACAGAGAGTACAATTTTCTTTTGTAGTCTTTGAACCATACCGTCTCTCATTCTCCGTATTAGTCTCTATCTTCTTTTCTATAGTAGGCGGTCCTGTTACCGTCTGTGCTTCATTCTGGACACAACCCGCTAATAAAACAGCGGTCAAAAGAATACTCATGAAGTAATTTCCTGTTTTAAAAATGCACATCACTTCTTCTCCCATGGTAAAGCCCCGGGGACAACTACGATTGCCCCCGGGGACGCAGTTAAAATGCGCCTAGTTCTTTCAATAGCTTCACACAATCTTTTGCCCCCTGAATGTAGAGGTATTTGCAGTCATGATCCGCAACCAATTCTTTCGTTTCAATATACTGGTTGATTGTATCGCGCTTTTCATTTGGCAGCTCCTGTAGGATGGATTGGACTTTTATACTCAAGTCCACTTCCTCCGACAAAAGTTCTTTCTCTGCTGTATCCGCTGCTTCCCTTCTGTTTTGCAACGCTGTTTCTGTCAGTTCTCTGATTGCCTGTTCCAAAATTTCATTTGGTTCCATATCTATCACACTCCTTTTTGACACAACATAACTGTTTCATATGAAAAAATCCATACAAAAATCAATAAAAATTTTATCCTTTAGCCGTTTACATGCGATACATGAAAATAGTTAGCAAGGTCTTGCCAGACTTACTATCTTTTATACTTCTCGCTTTTGGTATTTATATGCGTCCTCAAACTGAACCGCACCGTTGATCCGCTTTACTTCTTCCACACATTTTATGTGTAGCTTCCGTAGCGCATCTTCATCCACATCATGGGAGTAAGCAAGTACATGAGCCAGTTTTGAAATCTCCACCGCCAATTTAAAATCCATTCGGGCAAGACGGTTTTCGCTGTCATGGACAGTGCCTGTAAGAACCGAAGACAAAGACTGCAACAGGTAATTCTCAGCTTTTCTGGAATTTAGAAATCCAATATAAAACTTCATTGCCTCAGTGACAAACTCATTCCGTGAACGGACACCGGCAAACTCCAGCAGTTCATCGGCCCGGTCTACCACTTCCTTCTCAACATAAAAGCCAACCCGCACTTTTTCTGTTTCCTTTGCCAATTCCATCCCTCCGCTTTCCATTTTCAGTATTCATAAAAATGCGTTGTTTTACTGCTGATTTGGCCTATGATTTCTAAACCGGCAGCAAATATTTCATCACGATTTACCTGAGTATTCAAACCCTAAGTCCCGGACGGCTTTGCCGGCCGGTGTTTCCCGGGTTTAGGCTGCGAAAGCAGCATAAACCCTTTAACCTGCACCTCTTTCGACCCTGCTTCTCTTTTCCCAACCGGGGCCGTTCTGCCTTCTTCACCGAAGGCCCAAAGGGCCGGTCAATCCCCTTTAGGCTATCCCAGTCCCACACCGGTTCTCCAACCGGCACAAAGGGCCGGACAAGCGCTCACACGGCCGATACAAATTCCTACTCCATCATGCCAAAGGTCTGCATTGCCAGTTCTGGTTCATAGATCTCCACCTCCCGTAAGTCAAACTCGGACAAAGGATAGAATTCACGCCCGAATTCTCCCAAATCATGCCTGTGCATATAAGCTGCATTGGTGGCCTGAACCCCGAGGTCTGCCTGGCCGTCCTGCTCCGTTGCATGCACCATTTCTATGCTTCCATCCCCGAATCTCAGGAACATTCCTTCCCGGATCTCCTCTCCGTGCCTGTCCTGATATCTCATAGGCTGCCTGTACTCCCTTCATTCCGGCTGCCCGAACCGCTCTCCCGCGCTGGCTCCGTCTGCCGCCTCGGTCTGGCAGGCTTAGTCGCTTCCTCTCTGGCAATCTTATCATCCAAGTATTCCCGGGTGGCCTGCGGCACATATTTTTCGTACATCTTCTGCAGATAATCGCTCAACTCTTCATTCAGGTCTGCGTCCTTTTTCCCCATATGATAGGTCAGAGCATCCAGACGCTCTGTATTAAATGTCAGTGTCACCGTTGTATTTTTCATTTAAACGTCCCCTTTCATGTATCAATAAACTTCTGACTTGCCATCTCTTCATCCAGATCATTGACCCATGCCTCGTAGTCCTCCACACTGCAATAACCTCCCAGCATGGCGGAAAATGCATTCAGCCGGCTGGCCTTTATTCCGGACAGCTCCATCTGAAGACCATAGTACCTCTGGTATACACGCTGCACCTTGGCGTTCAGCACATCACTCCAGGCATCCCTTCCCGCCTCCGTCAGGGTATTCCCATCCAGCTCCACAATGGTATGCGGCACATCATCAATCTCCGCATGAACCAGATGGACATTCTCCCAACGGGTACACAATAAGTCCTTCAGCCGCTGGTTCCCCTGTTTATCTTCCTGCTCCGTCCCCTGTTCTGCTGCCCCACAAGTTTCTTCCTCCGGAATGAAATTGGGACAGTAATCCAGATAGTAGCAGATGTCAAATCCGTCTCTCAGGCATTCCACGTCGGCAACCTCCGGCCGCTCCTCCAGCATCCTAAGCAACAGTTCTCTCAGATATCCGACCTCCGACAGCTTCATTCCCAGCCGCTCTTCCAGCTCTGGAAAATCTGTAACCCAGTTTCCTGTGCTGGTCATGGTGGTCCCATTTTCTACAATCCAGTCTACAGCATCTGCCAGAACCTGATTCGCTCTTGCCAAGGATTCATAGGGAAGGGCAAAAGCCTCCGGCACGTAAACAGCATACCTGGCATAGGAGGCTCCCTCCGTTTTAACCAGAACACCGTCCCTGAATCCTTCTCCCTTCACCAGCAATGTATCATACCGCTCATCTCCTGCCTGTTTCATCATGGCTGAGTGCTGTTCTAAAAAAGCATACTCTGCACATGGCTTATCCAGGAACGCCTCAAAATCTTTCGCAGAAAGACATATGGTTCGCCCGATTTTAGTTTCGCGTGGGCAAAACCGCTCCGGTTTTCTTTCAAAAATCGCTCTAATCACGGTACCTCCTCATCCCATACCTTTCTTTCTCACACGCCTGTGTCCGCGCTTCATCTATCCACAACGCAGAGCAGGCCGCCCTGTTTTACGCGCTCCTGCTCCTTGTTTTGTTTCCTGTTTCTAAAGTCCTACCGCCATCATTAACCTCATGGCGTCCCGGAAACCGGCCATATAAAGCTCCTGGCATTCCTGTTCCGCTGCACAGAACTGATCCAGCAGCAGATTGTCCAGCCATTCCCGATCTTGATCAGACAGGGAGTGAAGCACCCTATCCATCCGGGCCACGTTCTCCTTCATCTCCAAATCATAGGTCTTAGATTGCTTTAAGCCATACGCTTCCCTGACCTCCTGAATCCGCTGAAACATCAGTTTCTCAGCCTGCTCTTCCATCTCGTTCATCTGTATCTCACCTCCTTGCAACAGCCAACATATCCTATCTCCGCCCACAAGTCGATACCCAATACCACCAAAGATTTCTACTGGCGCAGACGTCCAAAGGCATAGAAATGACTGCGCCAGTACGCGGAATCAATGTTGGCATATCCAATCGGATCTCCGCAGTGCAGCATCTGGTTTCCGCCCACATACACTCCTACATGGCTCACTGGCGTCGAGGAGGCGTAGGTCTTTGTAAAGAACACTAAGTCTCCCGGCTTGGCCTCCTCCCTGGGTACTACTGCGCATTGGTTAAAGATTCCCTGGGCAGTGGTCCGCGGCATATGGTAAACACCGGATTGTGTGTAAATCCAGCAGATGTAGCCACTGCAGTCAAAGGAGGTCTGCGGGGATGAACCTCCCCAACGGTAAGGAAATCCAATGTACTTGGTGGCCTCTGTCAAAAGAGCCTGATAGCTGCCATCTCCCATGGCTGCACCTGCCAACATCCCTCCCGGAACCGCCGGACCATAAAGGGCTATGGTATGGATTCTCTGGGCATTGGCCCGCTGTTCTGGCCCGACCGTCACTCCCAGACGATTTTCTATATTTGCATAGACCGTCTCTAAATTTTGAATGGGAATCGCAGCCGTGTAAGTGTTACCGTCCTCATCTTCCCGCTCCTCATATTCGATAAAGCAGTCTACAAATTCTTCTTTCATCTGGCTGGAAGGCTGGGCCGCGCCGAAATACAGAGCATAAAAAACTGCCTTAATCTGCTCCTTATTTAACTCCCCGTCCTCCACATGCTGAATCCCTGCCAACAAATCTTCCAGGGAATCAAAGCTCTTCTGGATGTCTTCGATGTACTGTCTGTATTCCTCCGGCATCTGGCTTGGAAGGTTTCCTCCATGAAAGGCCAGGTCAATTGCCGAAACATTATGGGAACTGGCACCATCCATGATGCTTAACAGCATGACCGTCACCAGAATAAACGGCAGCAGAATCGATGCTACAATGGTAGCCACAACCGTCCGCGCCCGCTTATCTGTCACAGCAAGCGCGGCTGCCTTTGCCACAAGAATCGCTGCTGGAACTGCCATATTTCTCCTCCTCCCTCTCTTGTTTATTGTCTTACTGCGCGCACAAAGTTTCTGCTTCTCGTTATTGGTGATGGAAGGAATGGCCTGCCCCTTTTCATGGAACACAATATCTGCTCTTTATTATACACTATATCGGTTATTATTCAACCGATTAGAACGCTGTATATGCGCAATAAAGTAGGATAGACTGTTGATATAGCGTATGAAACGGGGTGAACACATGACAGAACACAATGCGAAGGAGATCGGTTCACGCATTCGCAGCCAGCGCGAGACGTTAGGCTACAGCCGAGAAAAACTGGCCGAACTATCCGAAATTTCCAACTCTTTTCTATCCGATATTGAACGCGGTGAACGAGGCTTCTCCGTTGCCCTGCTTGGCAGAATCGCCAGAGTGCTGGGGCTATCCGCTGATTATATTCTGTTTGGCAGGGAACAGGCCACCGATTTAAGTCCCATCACAGACATGCTTTCCGGTCTGGATGAGAAGTATATTCCCGAACTTCAGGAGCTCCTGGGAGCTTATCTGAAAACAATCACGATTGCAGAAAAACACGAACAGGCTGTGCGATAGGCGCAGCTTTTTTCTGTTTTACAGGCGAAAGCCTCCCAGATCCCCCATGTGCCGTTGCTGCCACTGGGCCTCTTCCTGGGAGATAAGTTCCTCGGTCCGATCCAGTGCCTGCTCTAACACTCCTATATCAAATCCAGCTGTTTTGTATCCATCTTCAATGACTTCATAATAAAAGTCAGACGGCATTGCCAGTGACCGTCCATCATTCATCACATACACCATGGCGGAGACAGTCTCTCCCTCCAGTTCTACGTCCATCATCTCCTTGCGATACAGGTGCGGCCAGCCCTCATACCGATCCAGAGCCAACTCATCCCATGGCTCTATATTCCACAAAAGAACAGGAACACTCCCGCCTTCCTTTGGCTCCACCGTTGCCACACCGCGGAACAAAAGCTCATAGCCCTTGATTTCACTCGTTCCTGCCACCGTCGCAGTGGGGCAGCGTTTCTCCATCTGGGGGAGATTTAAATTGCTGCCATAGGCCATATACAGCCTCCCATTTCCAGTTTTCTGTTCTTTCTTCTGCGTTGTTCTTCTTGCCATATCTCATTCTCCTTACATGCTTGCCGTCATTGAAAAAGCCGGGGACTGTGCCTCGGCCTCTATATAAGTCTCTTCTGTTTCCCGATGCTCCGCCCCCGGTTCCTGGTTCCCTGCTTCCCGATTTTCTGCATCCTGATTCTCTGCTTCCCGGCTTCCTGCCTCCATCTGCGCCTTCTCCCGTTTCAGACGAAGCCGCTCCTTCTGAGCTTCCGCCTGAGCTGGGTCCCGCCACGCGATACAACCGTCCAGATTTTTAAGCAGGTGGGTACGCGCCGTCTTAAACTCATCACCGTTTAATCCCAGCCGCAGAAGCCAGGTTCGGAAGGTATACTTCTCGTTTGTGGTCTGGGTCTTTCTCCGGCTGGCGCAGGTCTGGTTCAGTGCCTGAGCTCCGATGGCCAGGCACAGTTGGATATAGGCTTTGATTTTTCCCGCATGGGTGGTCCCATTAAACAGGCGGAACTCCACCGTCCCCTTCTGGAACACACTGTGAAGATTCAGACAATGGTAGCGGCTGTCATGATAATGCTCCCGCTGGCGGCTGGAACCGTTATACCAGATACGGCTTACCTCCGCCAAAGTCCTGGGCTTCTTCTCATTCAGTTCATTTAGAAAACGCTCTTCCACCGGCTTACACCAGCGGTTCTGCCTGGCCACCGATACCTGAAGTGCTTTATAAATCAGATCCTCCTTGGCAGCCATGATATTGGTAATGTTGCGAAGCGTCCTTGCGTCAAAGGGGGACGCGTCGATATGCACATGGATCCCGCAGCTTTTATTTGCAATTGCTCCGACCTCCCGCAGCTTCCGCACCAGCTCCTGTATCGTCTCGATATCTTCATAGTGGCAGATGGGACTGACCATCTCTGTTTTATACTCATCACTGGCTCCGACTTTGTGCTTTCCATCTTTCCGCTCCGGAGCAATGCTCGCATCACTCATGAATTTCCACTGCCGCCCCTGACCGTCCAAAGCCACATAGGTATTATAATAGGTTCCCTCATAGTAGGAGGTGGTGCCAAAATAGGCAGCTGCCACTTCTGCTGCATGTTTTCTGGTCACACCGGTCAGTTCAATCTCAATTCCAAACTGCTGCTCCTTCATATCCAAAACAATCACCTCCCCTTACATCAGATACCTTCCGTCTCTATTCTCATCGCCCGCCTGCCTTGCCGAACAATCTTGCTTTATACTCCGGTGCCGTAACCATCAGGTTGTACCGCTCATTGCCGCACTTATAGAGGCATACTCCTCTCTGCGGATAACGGATCAGCTGAAATTCACTGGCTTCCAGCTGGAGCGTTTCGGTATAAAATTTTTCATCCACCGCGCCGGCGTTGAACAGGAATTGATGGGTCGGGATGGAAAACAGCGGCTTCGTGTACTCCCGGATCCCCTCAATATTAAAATCCTCCAGGTTCTGACTGGCCAGAATTACAGAGGAATTTTTCTTACGCACACGTTTCATGAAGTTTCTTGTATATTCCACTGCGGTCAGATTGGAAAGAAACAGGTAAAATTCATCCAACCCCGCCGCCGTATTTCCTACCGTCAACAGCCGGTTGCTCATAAAAGAAAGTGTGTTGAACAGCAGGGCATCCCGCAGGTTCCGGCTGGCCTGAAGCACACCCTTTACCCCGAAGGTAATGAAGCTGGAGTCTGTGATGTTGGTATGTCCGCTAAAGAATTTTGCGTCCGGCCCCTTGCACATGGAGTGAAGACCAAGGAGGATATTCTGCAACTGCTCCTCCGTGTAAAGCTGACGTTTTTTGCTGTCATAGCTTTTGTATTCCGCCTCAATAAAGTCATACAGCTCTGACATTACCGGATAATCCTTTGCCCCCAGTTCATGAAAGTTGGCATCATCGGTGATTCCAAAGCTTCCGTACATCCGCTGGAGCATGATCTCCAGCACATCCTTTTCCCGGTCCGAAAAGTCCTTATAGGTTCCAAAGAAATCCTTTAAAAAGCTGATGTGCTGGCTCAACCGGCTGCGGATCCGGAACGCCTCCGGCGCATCTAAGTCTCCCTGTTCCTCCCCCTCATTCCACATCTTGGGTTCTAAGGGGTTAATTAAAAAACGGCCGCCCATCAAATCGATGAAACAGCCGCCCGTATTGTTCGTCAGATCTTCGTACTCCATTTCCGGATCCAGGCAGATCACGTTCATTCCTGCCTCCCGCAGGTTGCAGAGAATCAGCTTTAACAGGTAGGATTTTCCCTGTCCGCTGTTGCCCAGAACCAGGATGGAGCCATTGGTCTTGTCATCCGCTCTCTGGTTGAAATCCACCAGCACGTTGCTGCCAAACTTATCGCGGCCGATATAGAAGCCATGAGGATCCGTTTTGCCGCTGTAGTTAAACGGATACAGGTTTGCTACACTGCTGGCGGGCAGTACCCGTTCAAACTGGTCTTTAAACACGTTGCGGCCGCTGGGCATAACAGACTGAAATCCCTGCTGCTGGCGCAGCAGGAGCCGGTCCACATTTAACTTCGCCCGGATTAACTCGGTCAGCACCTCCGTCTGCAACAGCTTCAGCCGGTCATACTCCGGGGCCGTAAGCTCCAGATAGACCGCTGTATGAAGAAGCGGCTCCCGGTTCCGGTGGGTCCGGGCCACGATGGCCGCCACATCCTGCAGGTTGCTTTCCGCCAGCACGGTCTGCTGCAGATCATTGGGATTGGACTGGTTCATCCGGTTCTTACTGGTCGCATTGCTGATAATCTTCCGTTCCTCCGCCGCATTCACATGGCGGGTGTAGATCTTTAATGTGACGCCATCCTTCTCGCCAAGGTGCTGCAAAATTGCCTGCTCCTCCGTAGAGGTCGGGTATTCCCGAAGCGCCCAGACACAGCGGAATGTATTTCCGCAGATAAAGTGATCCGTATAGAATTGAATCACCGATGGGGCAATCATGTCCAGGAATTCCTGAACACGAGGCTCCCCATGTGTTTCCATTGTCTCCTGTCTTTTTGTTCTCAAAGTTTCTCCTCCTGCTAAACTTGGGCATACAAAAAGCGCCGGAAGTTTATTTCCGACGCCAGGTGTTCTCTCTATTTGTTTCATTGGAAGCTGTGAAAATCGTATTTAGGGAATCATGTTAATAAAGTTCGCATTCACCGGTTCCATCAAAGCTTGGTTCTGCTTTATAGGCAGGGTCGCAATACTCCCTGATATATTGCGCCGCACGCTGTTCAGCATATTTCGCATTTAAAACAGTTCCGTCCTGATCCATTTCAATATTATTAGCAAAAATAGCATATGCTGTTTCCAAAAGAGACGGTTCTTCACGAAAAACACTAATATAATCGATTCCCTTTAGCAATGGATAACCTACGGTTCCATTGGCAATCCAATAAGAAAACTGTCTTAATGCGCCACTAAATGATTGGCTTAATTTCATCAATTTTCCTCCACCAATTCCATTTTATCCTATATACAGACTGAGTTATTCAGTTCGGTAAATTGAGGACTATTTTTGTTTTTTCATGTACTCAGACTTTACTTTGTCTATTGTTTTTCCACCAATACCAAAATTTTTATCTGATAATTCTTTAATCGTAATTGAGAAAAATTCTTGTGGCACATTCATTATTTCAGATGATACTTCTGTTAAACGGCTAATTAATTTTTCTTTTTGTTCATCTGATAAAACACCACTTTCGACTGTTATATATGGCATTACAAATCTCCTTTCAATTTCCAATCTTTTCAACTCGACAAACTGGAATTTGTAGTTGAGTTTTCACTTTCTGATAGCGTAATCAAAACATGACAATGCCAAATGCAGCGGCTATGACAATCAACAATATCGGTGAGAACTCTTTCTTTTTTAGCAAAGGGTAGACGAACGACAACGCGGTGAGAGCAATCAAGATGACAAGCGCCGACCAATCGGGGATAATACTATCCTCTCCGCCAAACACAGCGGTAAAAGCCATATAAACACCAGTTGCAAGGATAATACCCATTAAACAGGGCTTAATTCCTCTTAATACTACCTGTACGTTTTTATGTTTGAGCCATTTCCGCAGGAACATGGTGACAAATAGAATGATGACAAAGGACGGCAGTATCACACCTAATGTGGCGGCCATCGCGCCACAAACGCCCGCTTGAGAAGCCCCGATATATGTTGCGGCATTTACCATGATTGGCCCAGGCGTTGATTCGCTGAGTGCCACCATGTTGCCAAACATTGTTTCATTCAGCCAGCCTTGCGTTATGACACTCTCCTTAATAAGGGGGATTGCTCCGTAGGCACCACCAAAAGCGAACAGCCCTATCTTAAAAAACTCCCAAAAAAGAGACAGATAAATCATTTCTGGCCCCCTTTCCGATTGGGCAGCGTAAATAGACAAAAGCTGACAGTTCCCGCAATCAGTATCAGATAAATAGTTGAGAAATGTATGCCTAACAGATTAAACACAAGGGCAACCACGAAAAACGCTGCGACAAATGCAATACTCACCGATTTGCTAGGTGTCTTTTTAAGCATCTTTTTTATCATTTTTACTGCCGCCTGCATAATTAAAACAGCAACAGCAATCCGAATTCCCCTAAAAGCATTTGCAACAAGTGGATAACTTAGCAAGCTCTCGAAGAATGTCGATATGAGTAAAATTACGAGAAATGACGGCAGTACCATACCCACAGTTGCAGCAATAGCTCCAGCAAGCCCTGCTTGCTTATATCCGGTATAAGTAGCACAGTTTATAGCAATGGGACCAGGTGTAGATTCAGCAACCACCGTCACATCCATAAGCTCATCGGAGGTAATCCATTGCTTTTTTTCTATACACTCATGATCTAAAAGAGAAATCATGGCATACCCGCCGCCAAAAGTGAACGCGCCAATTTTTGCAAAGGTCAAAAACAGTTCGGGAAGAATTCTCATTTATCGTTCTCCTTCCGAAACTCACATTGACAGACCGTTATATCCCGATCTAATCTATGCGATTGCTCACACATCTTTTGGACTGATTCAAGGAGTTGATCAACAGCTTCCTGGTTCGGCAGATAATGTGTGTGATAACCGTACTTTTCTCCATAGACTAATCCTACTTCTCGCATGACTTTCATGTGCTGAGAAATTGCAGATTCGCTAACACCCAGTTTTTTTGAGAGGGAGCGCACGCAATGTTTGCGTTCTAGCAGGCAAGCCCAGATGCGGTATCGCATCGGTTCACCTAAAACTCTCATAATGCTTTCAGTATCCATAATGCCACCTGCTTTTGTTTTAGTAATGGCTTAATTATATGACTGTTTTTTATTTAAGTCAATGCTAAAATAAACTTCAAGTAGTTTATGACATTATGTAAATAAATTCCAATTTGCTCTAATCAACAACAATTTTAATTGGGGAACATTTTCCACTATTACATTTACTTTCGGAAACACTACAAGCGGCAACTCCCAATGTAAGATCCATTAGAGCTTTCAATGTAATTTTATCTCCTGCTTTGGAGAGCGGTTCTTCCACTAAAATACTGCCATCAGCGTTAATTTTCGTGTGCATGAATAAGTTGACAGGTGTAATAATGGCGCGTTGTTCTTCAAGCGCCTTATTGATATTATCAAAGCAGTTCGGGTGTCCTTCGCCGTTATGATAAAAGAAATCATACATTTCCGGTCGACAGCATGGATGAAGCAAATCGTGTTCTCCCACATCGTCAGAAAGTACCTTCATCATGGGATGATATAAATTGGTATAAATAATACTGCCAACATTTAGTTTTAGAGACTCGTTACAGTCAATCGTCACTCCGGTTGAGAGAAACTCTTTTACATTTCCGGTCACTTCGGCAAAAAAATCCACCACTTGACCGCCTTCAATATCAATAACTGTAATACTTTGACCTTGCTTAATATCAATTTTCATTCCAGAACAGGCTGGGATAACATACTCTTTACTCACTGTATTCGCCTCCACAACTTCTAATTTGTTGCTCGTTTTAACAATACTGCGGGAAAAATCAATCACAAAGCCTGGCTTTTCCAAAAGCATCTCCATCTGGCAATCCATCATTCCCCGACACCTGTTTTCTTCCTCTTATCTACATTTACAGTTCCTGCCCCAACTATTTCCCCTGCTCAATCATACCGATATAACGTTCCAGCTGCTGTTCCTCCAGTTCTGCTATCATATCGGCAAATGGGGACAGATTCCCCTCCACCGCATAGGCTTCCAGGGTATTAAAGTAATCCAGGCGGTTCTCCTTGGCGATGGAAATCGGCAGAAATCCCTTTGCCATCAGCTGATAATTCATGATCAGCCGGGAGATGCGGCCGTTGCCATCCGGGTACGGATGGATTTTTACAAACTCCGCATGGGTCCACGCCGCCAGTTCAATTGCATTCAACACATCCCCCCTCCATCCCAATTCGGCATAAAAATTCTTCACCTGCCGGTACATTTCATTGGGAGAAGGAGGCGTGTGTTTAGCACCGGAAATATAAACATCCACATTCCGGTAAACTCCGCCAATTATGATATTACTTATCAGCAGGGCGTGAAGCTCCTTCACAATCTTCTCATCCAGAGCCAGGCCGTTCGTGATACAGTCCTTCACGTATCGGAATGCCTTCTGGTGATTCACCTGCTCATAAATCTCCCGCAGCTGCTTCCCGCCGACGGAGATTCCATCCTCCAGCACCAGCTTAGTCTCAATTAAGGTCAGTGTATTACCCTCAATGGCGGTGGAGTTGTGGGTATACTCTATCTCGAATGCCTGCTCATAGCTGGCAACGGTTATCTGTGGAATGTATTCTTTTCCCTGCTGGTAAAGCTCTTTCTTCTTCAACAATCGTTCAAAATCCATGACTACCATTCCTTCCTGCATCTATTATTCAGAGTATACCACACTTTGCCCACCGGGTAACTGATTTTTTTCAAGTCGCACTCGTCCGTTAAGTGTAAAGCATTGGACTCTTTTATCACTCCAATGAGTGGTTCCCCATCACCGGGTGGTTCTTTTCTTCATTCGTACACTGCAAAGGAACCAACTCCATACAGTTTTCACCAGAAGATAGGAGCTCATCAAGACGGTTGACCAGCTTTTCCATATGGTTCTGCCAGCCAATCCAATACCGTTTTTCGAACCATCCACCCCAATTAATTCCGTTTACTGCGTTCTCCCTCGCATACTTCAATGAGTCTGAAATATAATCCCGAAGCCATTGAAGGGATTCTCTGGATGCGGTAAACGAGGTAATATTGCCAAACTTACGCTCCGGCACGTCATCCCAGCCGTTATCCATCCCCTCACTATCCCCATCAAGAAATTTCACGATTATTTCTGCCAGCGCCATCGGACTGGTATGGGGTACGCCCTCAGAAGCCTCCGGCGGCGCATTCCACGCATCCTTCTGTATGGCCTTAATGATTTCCCCCAACTCCATTCTGCCATCCTTTAACATCGTTTCTCGGATAAACCCTACAGCGTCCAACCCTGCATCTGATTCAAATGCGGTTATTCCCCAGCATCCCATGATTCGCTTCCTCCTAACATAACACAACATTCTTTTTCATGAATTAATCATTTGGTATGATCCAGCGCTGCCCGTCAAAGTCCTCAAACTTTTCACTGGTCACATTCTGTTCATAATACACAGCCAGAATCCGTTTGATATCCTCCTCTCCCGCCCGTTTCACCTCGAACCCCTGCTCCTTCAGGGACTTTTCGATGCGGTCTAAGAAGGAGAACATCTCTTTTCCCTTCTCCTCCCGCAGCCGGATCAGGATTAAAAATTCACGGGCCGTAGCCATCTGAATCTGAATCCGGTCCAGAAATACCTGGTCCTGTTCCAGCAGTCTCCGGATTACCGGGTTGCGCTCTTCTTCCGCCCGTTTCCGCAGAAAACTTTTGTTCTCCTCAAAATTTTCTCGGCTGTTTAAACAGAGGATTTCAATCTCTGCCACCCCTTTCAGCACATTCATCAGCGCATAGATTCTGGCTCCCACACTGGCGTCCGATAGAACTGACAGATTGGTAGGGCGAATCATAAAATACACCAGCTGCTCCCCCTGATACGTCTCCAGGCTGTACTCCGTGATTGCCTTTGTGTTGATCAGCTGCCGTGTGGACTGTTTTTTCCTGGCTTCCTTTCTACAGTCTGGCTGCATTTTTCTCTCTCTGCTCATCTTGATTTCCTCCACTCAAAGAATTGCTGCCTAAAAAAATAGGCACAGGCATAGCTGATAAAATCCAGGATGCTGGTGTCCTCATAGCGGATTGTCAAAAATGCATACACGGCTGTCAGAATAAACGCAGCCAAGCTCCCGGTCTGGGCCGCCGCGAAGACAGAAAATAACACACCAATCCCCACAAGGGTCAGATCTTTAAGCTGCCAAAGCCACATGGTCGCCTTCGCTTTCAAGTGCTCCGGATAAATATACATACTTCCACCTCCTACATTTCCATGGACATCCCAGACATTTTCTCTGTTTCGCAGTTTTTCTCACGTTTAAACTCCTGTTGGGAAACAATCAGGCTCCCTTTAATCTGTGCCAGTTTTTCCAGCACCTCCCGGCCTACCTTCTGCATCTGCATGGAGGTCTCCTCTCCCATCTCCCGGTCCAGGCCCACATAGAAACTGCCTGCAATCTCCCGTTCCGCCCGCGCTACAATCCTGGCTGCTTTTTCATATGGGGTAGGCCGTTCCTTCTTACATGCCTCCGGCGCTCCTTTTTGGTAAATTCCACGGCGGGTCCGGCAGTAGCCGCTCCCGTCCATGTGAGCCAGACGCCAGACCGCAGACGAGATAACGGTTGCACGCATCGGATCCCCCATGACCATATGCCCCTTGCATCGTTCCATCACATAGTCATAAATCTCCGACATGGAGTGCTCTTCCTCATCACTTAACAGGTCTTTGGCAAAATATAAAGCCATCTCTGTATTGGTATGAAAATACAACGGTAACATCACCTCCTGTCCCCTATTTTGCCACTGCCTGAACCACCGTCCGGGTCAGGTTGACCGCACTCTGTGCGGCATACACACTGCTCATCAGATTCGCCCTGGTGCTGGTATCAAGACCAAACTGCCCGGCAATCCGCGGCACTTCCCCCGCTGAAAGCATCAATCCCATTCCCAACAGGGCATTCGTGCTGAGCACCATCAACCCTGCAATCAGAATCGTCGCCTGCAAAAAAGCTGTCAGACACGTTCCAATGATCTGCTTGCACCAGGAAGTAAAACCGTCCACATAGCCTCGCGGAACACTGAACATATAGAGGCTTCCCACCGCAATCTGAATCAGCAGGATTCCTCCGCGTTTCAGGTTAGCAAAGAACACTTTAATCGTGGCATAGCCCATCATAATCAAGATAAAAATCATCAAAAATGGATTGGTAATACTGTTAATCCCTCCAAAGGCACCGCTTACCATCGCATCCTGGAGGGAACCCGCATTGACCAGCGTGTCGATGATGTTCCCGGCCACCGAGCCAAAATCGCCGCCAAGCCCGGTGATTCCGTCACTCACCCTTCCCTGCAGAGACACACTGAATTTATATAATTCGACCGGAACCGTTGAAAATAATCCCACCGCCATGAAACCTTTGACGGCATTCATCGCCGTATCCCGGATACTTCCTCGGCCCGACTGGTATTCTATCGCGCATTCAAACACAGCCACCACCAGACCGACCGCATAAAGCGCCCAGGCCAGATGGGAAAAAAACAGGACAAGAGCCTGTACCCAATCCAGTTCAAAAAGCTCCGCCCCCATCTGGCCCATCATGGAGAAAAAGTTCCCTAAAAAGCCAATGATCTGTCCGTAAACCCAGTCTACGATTTGTCCCAGAACTGTGTCGGCAACAAAGTCCCAGATAAACATCCATATATCACCTCCTCTTGAGCGGCAGCGCCGCATGACAAGCACTGCCGTTTCGCAGTCCTCTCTCCAGATTCCCGCACTCCAAACAACGGTTTAAACCATTTCCATATCTCCTGCAATTCCTGCCTGGCTCTGGTACAAAGTGCTCTCACCCATGTCCAAATCCGTGCTTGGCTTCTGGAAGCATTCATTTCTCTCACAGGATACTGTCTGAATATCCAAGGCCCCCATACAGAACAGGGAAAATTCCGCTCCCCTTAGTGCTCTTTTTTCTCTGCCTTCCCCTTTATGCTCATAGCACTCAACGACCAGCTCCAGCTTTTCTGCATGGCGGTAATCATTTTCTACCCCCTGCACAAAGTCTGTTTCCCTTGCTTCCACCCAGGTTAAATGACGCGGCTGCAGGGAAGCGCCAATCCACCGGTCATCGGCTATCACAGACACCCTGGCGTACTGGAGCGTTGCCTGATCCTCTGGAACATATCTTGGATTATCCATCCGGTATGGATCATACTCCGCAATGTATTCTCGTAGTGTTTTCATTCTTTTCCTTTCGATTGTTGCATCAATCTATTACTGTCTGGCCGGGATTCACAGGCACCCAATTTGTCGATTTAGATTCCTACAATCTGCCAGATATAGAGCGGTGCTGTAATCATAAACACCAGACCGGCAAACAGGATTGCTGCCGGAGCCCACTCAATCTGCCCATGTTTCCGGTAGTCCATATAGGCGGTCCCCACCTTGACAAAAAACAGTACGGCCAGAACCAGGTCGATGGCCGGAAAGACCACATTATTGACGACTGTTTTAATCTGATCCGATGCCGCCGTCCAGGTTCCCTCAATGGCCCCTGCCACATTTCCGTTTCCGGTGGCAAATGCCGTCATTCCAAAGGCACAGATAAATATAGCCGTCATGAAAAACAGCACCATCCATTTTACTCTTCTCATAAAATCATCCTCTCTTTCCTTTTTACATAGACAATCCCAGCTGCTGATCCGGCTGGGAAAGCAGCTGCGCCACTTCCATAACCACCGGCTCATCCCAGAACTTCAGATCTCCCCGGTAGCCAATATTCCGGTTACTGAACACATGGGCCGCCTCCACAAGATCCAGCGAAGCCCCGGGCGGCAGCTCGTAATTCCATCGAACCCATTCCCCGCTTTGATAGCGCGGCCTTAACTCCAAAATAACATAGTCCTCCGGAACAAACTTGGGATAATGCTTTAAAATCCCGCCCACCGCATAGTACGGCTTTCCCTCTTTCATCACGGTATCCTTCATCTGAGCCAAAGTATCCTCCAACGAGGCACAAAACCAACATTCCGTATCCATAAAACGGCGGATACGCCCATCCCGCAGAATACGGTCCAGGTTTTCTTTTCTGGTGTAATGATAGAGCCTCCCCTGCGGTTTATCGATCCGTTCATATGCCATTTCTCCACCTCCTTACTCCGGCTTCTGCGGTGCGATATGCCAATCCTGCCATAGGTTTCCTCTGATCCGGACACTGTCGGTCAAGTTCATAGAGAGCATCCCCGCCGGCGTCCAGCAATCCAGCAGCCAGGTATAGGGCGTATAACTGCCGTCCGGGTACCAGATGGGTGAAAAATGGGTACGTCTCCCATAGGTACTGTAGGGGTTTTCCTCAAACTCAAACCGGGAGCTGTAGCCTCCGCTCATACGCTCTAAAAGACGCCAATATCCCTTGTACTTAAACTCCGGGAAATAGGTGACCGCATTCTGTGCTCCCGTAACAGAAGCGCTTTGGTTGGTACTGACCCGGGAGGTAATCTCCTCCTGGATACCATAACCGGATTTCATTGTATCCCCGGATGCGGTCGGTGATTTTCCATCCGGATGAATCCGCATCGTTCCGGAAAGGCTGGCCTGATAGCGGTCCAGATCAAACTCCCACCAGCCGTAGCGATAGGTAATCCACATCTTTTACCTGACTGTGTTTAACAGCCAAGCAGTCAGAGGGATTTTCCCCCGCTTCGCACCGTGCGTGAGAGTTTCCCCTCACACGGCGCTCCATCTATACAGTGGGAGTATCATGTGATTTATCCAGTTGTTTTCTGAATTTTTCTACGTTTCTGCGTGTTTTCGTATCAAGATGTGACAGATTCGCGGTTTTGTCGTTTACGATTTGATAGCATTCTTTATCCATGGAAGCAAGGTTATTTACTTTATTGATTTTTCCTATGGGCAATCCCGGATTGATTCTATGGGTACACAGTTTGCCGGTGATAAGCCATCTTCCGCAAACACGGCATTTTAATTTATCCCGGTTCAGAGCGTAGGCGCGGTTCATATAGAACTCAAAATTATACGTCCTTCCGGTCTGTCCGGTGGATACCAGCTCTGATGTTTCCATACTCAAAACATCGTCCAGTCTCGCATTCATTCGCTGCCGTTTGGTTCGCTCAAAATAGATTGTCCGACCCTTTCCCGTGTACGGAGTTTCTTCCTGTATCTTATCCCCTGCCTTATTCCATTTACAAAAATCAAGCCGGGTCACTCCTATCCATATATCCCGATAACGGATTGCAGGGATTTTCGTGGTGTATTTCTGATGGACATTTACGAGATTCTGCGTCTGGTCTGCCGGAATCCATTTGCCTTTATACTGTTTCAGCCGCCTTTTGGCCGCTTTTTCCAGATTCCGGCTATATTTCTTCATGGTAACATTCACCCAGCTACAGTTATCGTAGTAGTTTATCAGACCACGAACCTTGCTATTGATTAGATTTAATTCATGGATTGCTTTCTCCCTGCTTGCATCGAGCGGGATTTTCCTCCACTCCTTCGCAATCTCATCTACTTTCCGCTTTAATCTTTTCCTGTCAGGCAGGGTGCGGGGAATGTACCCCTTCTTAGCCTTGCCTTTCACTACCTTGTATTCATATCCCAAGAAATGGATATGCTTTTTACGCACATCTGTTATCAGCGTTTTTTCTTCTGACAGATTCAATCTCAACACTTGTTCCAGAAAGGTTTTGATTTGTTCCTTCCACCACTTTGCATTTTGAGGGGTATCGGTTATCAGTACAAAATCATCAGCGTAACGAATCAAATAGGCCGGGCGCAGATTGCTACGCTTGCGCAAGGAACTGATTTTTATATCACTTCTTGCATAATCATGGGAGGTGCGCTTATCTATCCACTGCCTGCTCACCCACTCATCAAACATATCCATATATACGTTTGCAAGCAGCGGCGACAGGACTCCCCCTTGCTGAGTGCCGACCTCATTTTTCTCGTTTTCGCCAACAATTCCTGCTCTCAACATAGCCTTGATTATCTGCAATACCCGTCTGTCCTTCACGCCCATATGATACAAGCGCTTAATCAGTATTCCATGGTTAATGCGGTCAAAGCATTTGCTGATATCTCCTTCCACAATCCAATAATAACCTGTTTTGTGGACGTAGCCGGTAATACACTGCAACGCCATTTTTGTATCCCTCATTGGACGGAACCCGAAGGAATATCGGTAAAACTGTGCTTCCATGATTGGTTCCAGCACAATCCTTATGCATTCCTGTACAATTCTGTCCCGTATAGTCGGAATACCGAGTGGGCGCTTTTCCGTTTTTCCCGGCTTGTCGATATACACCCGGCGTATCTTTTCCGGCTTAAAATAATGAAATGCTTTCTGTATATCCTCAATCACCCATTCATAGGGCTTCTGGAGATAATCTCTCTGCATTTTCCAGCCGTCAACGCCCGGAGTTTCGCTTCCCTTATTTGCTTTTATATTGTGTATGGCTGTTTTAATCGTTACCTCACTGGACATGAGTTCAACCAAACCTACAAACGACGGCCTTTTATCTCCGTCCTTTGCTGTCTTTGCCTCTAAATAAAGTGCGTCTAACGTATCACGCAAGTCTGTTTCGTTCTTCGGATAGTCGAATTGTTGTGCCATACGCACCACCTCCTTTCGGATTTCTGGTGTTTCTGGTTTTAGTCAGGTTCGCCTACGGCTTCCTCGACAGACTGGTCACATGATTTCTGTATAGACTATGCCCCTTCGCTCCACACCCATTACGATGCTTCATCACTACTACGGGCTGCCGTCCCACAGCTTCACAGGCCATTTCCTTCCTGTTAGAGCGAGTGCAATAACTCTTTTAACGGCTTGCCGTTCTCTGCTGTGGTTCCTTCGTTCCCTGCATTCTAGCTTTACATAACAGTTTTAGCTCTACTCTGTAGCCCGACTGCCATCTTTAGCTGGTGTGATGTCTGCTAAAGACATTCGACCACGGTTTTCCTATGGTTTCCTGTTGGACGGCACGATCACAAGAGCCGTTCAACGACAGTTCCCCGTTATGGAGCGAATACCTTCTTATTTCGGTATCCTTGGTGTAACGAGCTGTACGTTCAAGTATTCGTCGGTCTTTCGACATACTAAGCATGACTGTTTTATAGCCCCCCGCAGCTACTTGCCCCATCACAGGCGCTTTTACCGCTCTTCACCGAGCTTCATACACTGAACTTATTGCAGTCCAGCGCATGTCGGAGTATTAGGGATTTTGTCACCTCTCACACGAGGTCATGCAGGAGTCACACCTGCCGATTCAAATGCAGAGTTCAGGTTTCCTCTGGAAACCTGTTCAGCTTTATTGCGCATTTCTACACAGATTAACTGAAAACGAAGCGCGCGTGATCACACCAATATCCGTCATCATCCTCGTCTCCACTGTGCCATACCCAGTATTCATACCACCACGGTCTCCACACGCCCCAGCTTGCGGATGTCACCTGGGCATTTGACGGAATAGCCGCCGGTGTAAAACCATCATTCCGGTCATCTGCGTTGGGATCCGGCGGCGGGTTCTTCCCCAGATCCACTATGTTTGCCGTAATCGTCCCTTTATCGGCCCTTCCTCCTCCGGTTACAGTCACATGTATCGTCATCTTCTGTGGTGTCGAAGGCGTGGTCCATCGAATCCATGCAATCTGGCTGTCTCCGCTTGGATAATACACACCGTTAACCCGCATTCTCTTATCGCCAACTCGGAACGTCACCGATACCGGATGATCCGGATCGGACTGACCTCCACTTACAGTCACCGCTGTTATTACCTCCGTATTCACCCGGTATTCATAATCATACGCGGTTACTTCCGGAGGTGTTGTCACCTCGTTAAAACGAACAATCCCAAGCCCCAGGGAACTGATAATTTCCTGATTGCTGCGCACACCAGTTTTAGGGCCGCTCCAGGCCGGGTATCCCAAGTCTGCCTCCTCCAAAAACATGGACAGAGGAAGATTCTGGAAACCTACCGTGGGGAGAACCAGGCGCACAGCGCCTCCTGTAAGCTGATCGTAGAGTGCCGCTTCCGTAGCTGTCATGGCAGTGAACACTCCCTGATAGGTCAGATACACAACCGGCTCTAATAAAAGCTTATAATCACCGCCTGTCAACACCTCAAAGTCCATTCCCGTCAGGTTCGCAATGCTTCTGATTACCTGTTCATCCGTAAAATAGCTTTTGATTGCCTCAATGCTGGCAGCGCCAAGACTCTGGGAACTGATGATTCTGGGCAGCGACTGGGCAGGATTCACAAAGGTATAGGCTTCCTGACTTGCACTGACCGCGCTTCCCTGAGCATAAGATACCTTACAGACTTTTCCGAAATGCAGCCGCACATTGGTGGGCCTTTTATTGGTAAAATCAATAGGCTGAGTCACAGCAGATCGGTCAGATGCCCGTATCACCGTAACACGTACCCCTTCATTTCCCGGAGACCAGCTATTTTTTGTGGTTCCCTGTCCCATGCTCCCCCCGCCGTTATTGATATTGCCATCTCCAATCGCGTACACTGGTCCGGCTGGCAATAGGGAAAACACAAGCACAAAGGTCAGAAGCCTCCTGCAAAATTCTTTCATTAAACTCCTTTCCAAACAAAAAGCACCGCAGCAGCGATGCCTTCTCGTTTCATTTATTTAGTTCATGATTCCAATTTTATTTCCATTCTCGTACATATCTTCTGCTGTGCTTCCCTGGCCCTCTCCAATATCGTCAATCCAGCCAAAGCCCGGCACATAAATCTTCCCGTTCTGGGTATCTCCACCCTGCGGTTCTCCTGCCTGGGTTGGTGGTTCGCTCGGCTGTTCAACATTTTCATGTTCTACCGCTTCCACTGTTCCGGCTACCGTTTCACCATTGGGTTTTACTTCCGGATTCTCCAGAACTTCCTTGGGAGGAGCCGTTGGCTTTTCGGGAGCCGGTTGGATTGCTTGTTCCTCTCGATCCGTCTGTACCGGCACCGGCGCTTTCGTCTCCTCTTTTTCCGCCTTACTCACTTCCGCCGTTTCCTTTTGAACTTCCACTTTGATGGTTGGTTTGGCAGCCGCTTCCTTGGTAGCCGGCTCCGTCTCTATAGCCGGTTCCGTCTTTACCACCAGGTTTTCACTGACTGCCAGGCTTTCTTTGCTCGCCGGAAGGGTCTCCACCGGCCCCTTAAAACGCCCACCAATCGCGGTGAGTAACACAGCACATACAATCACTCCACCGGTAAGTGCCAGAATCCGTTTTGTCCGTTCACTGATTTTCATCGTATCCTGCCTCCTCTTCTTGAGCTCTCTCTTTTTACGACATAACATACCGTAACCGTTTCCAAAAGTCCAGCGATTTCAGAAAACTTCCCTCTTTTTTCCCTAATATACGCAACCGTTCATACGGCTCATCGTCTTAATTGTTACTAGAATACTTCGATATAGCCCGCCTGGACTTTTAGCCTCATTTTCATTGCCGGCAGTGTCTTTCCGGCAAACCGGACCGGAACCTCCAGCCAGATTTCTGCATCTGCCTCAAACCTCTGGGCATTCTGCGGGTCGGAAGGAGCCAGCGGGGCATTGCGAATCTCCACATCCAGTCCTGTGATGCGGTATTCCAGCACTCCCTCCGCATACTTGACACGGGTTCCATTTTCTGAGCGTGTTCCCAGCGTCTCGTCCAGATGATAATATACATCTCCCGTATCAACTGCCTCTTCAAATTCATATCCTTCCGTATAATAGCCCCCGGAATATCCCTCCCGGACACCATGGTACACATTGGCATAATTGTCATTGACCACCGTAACCACTGCATCCTGCAGGGCTTCCTTCACGCCGGAAGCGATTAAGCTCAGGCGGAAAAATTCCATCAAGACACAGAGAAGCAGAAGTAATGCCAGCGTCACGGCGATAACCAGAGGAAATGCCATTCCTCTTTGGTCTCTCACACAGCGAATTAGCTTTCTCATTTCCAATACACCTCTGACTTTCCGGACGCCACTGCCTTAAGTGTGATGGGAAAGGAACCAAAACCACCAAACAAGCCCAGATTATAGCGGTAAGTCAGCCGGACCGTGATCTCCTCATTGAGCTGGATTCTTCCGCTGTCGGACCAGTCTATCTCCGGTGACAGCCCTGTTTTTTCCCGCAAGACGACAGCCCTCCGGCTGGTCTCACTGCCCACTCGCCCGCATAGCTCCGCTTCCCGGCACAGCTCCGTTGCAAAGGTATCCAGCTGCTGTTTACAGATAAATACCGGGAGAATCTTCACAGACAGAGCCAGCACCAACATGACACACAGCACCAACACCGCCACATCAATATAGCCTTCTCCCTGCTTACTTTTTAAAGTTTCCTTTATCGCTTCCATTTGGCGTCTCCTTCTGAATTGCTCTCTTAACACATCTTTTCCACCTCTTTCTCAAAGTGACAGTCCGTCCAGCCCCACATTCTCCTCCTGTTCCATTCCTTCCCCCAGTTTCTTTTCCTGCTTTAATTCTTCAAGCAGTTCATAATAAATCGCCATTGTGTCATAACACTCGGTTTGGAAATCAAATCCCTGCAAACTTGGATACCGTGGAACTTCTATTTTCTGGTCCTGTATTTTCTTTAACTGAGCCTGTCCGTATTGTTTTCGCACCTCAATCCCGAACAGAATCTTACCATCAACCGGATAGGCGGTACGCCTCTCTCCCTGCATTCCCCGCAAAGCCTCAAACAGGTTAGCGCATTGGTGTCTGGATTTATAGGTGTACACCGTACCTGCCGTAATCCCAAACTGATAGACAAATTCATATACGGTTTTGTAGTTTTCTCCACGCACCCGACAGCGTGGGATGTAGTTCATTGCTTCGTCCTGCGGGATGTTTACACGCGCCTTCAATCTGCATAGTATCTCAAAGGATTCCATAAATGTGATTGGGTTGGTATCTAACTGCTCATAGACACAATTGGCGGACAATCCATATTCCCTGCATAAGGCAACCTTGCTGGGATAGGTTTTGCCACGGTATTCTACCGGCTCCCCGTGCTTTACCTCCTTAATTGGTCTCGTCACTGCCTCTTCCAGGGACATGCCATACCGTAAACGCTCATACGCATTGCTTGGCTGGATTTTGTAAGCAGCGCAAAGATCCACAAAGTTTTGATAGACCTCCCCATAAAGGGTAATCGGTTCCTTTGTGAGTGCATCCTTCACAACATCTTCTAATTCATTTCCCTCCCGCACCCTCTGAAGTACAACACCCCCATTTAGTCCGAATGCTAATGCAACCTGTGAGTAGCTCGCGTAAACCTTTCCCCACAGCACAACTTCCCGTTCCGGCATCTCCATGCAGCGTTCTACCGCCTTTTCAATATCCTGCAGCCGGCCATAGAGATGGCTCAGAGACGAATATGGCAATTCCAGTGCATTGGATAGGGCTTTTACGGAAGGGAACGAGGTTCCCTGATATACAACCGGATTTCCCTCCCTCACCTTTTCCCCCAACCCTGTCTCCATTGCCTGTTCCACGGTCCAGCCCCGAAACAACCGGGCGGTCAACAATTTCCGGTCAATCCCAAACGCCTCACACAGCGCCTTTCTGGAGGGATAGATAACTCCGCCATATTCAATCGGTTTCTCCTTCATCCTTCACTTCCATTCTAAAACATACTCCCCATCGATTTGAGAATCTCCACCGCGATAATCGCCAGGTATGTGAATAAAAAGCACATCAACATCAAAAAGCTGAACACCCGGATTTTCGGCGGAATCTTCTGGGCCTCCTTTTTCAACCGCTGTAATTCCATCTGCTTAAAGTCGTGGGACAACATCTGGAAATACATGGCCCCGTCATCTCCCCGGAGCACTCCGATTAATCCCCGCACCACATCCGACAGCATTGGGGAATTCATTCTGGCCTCAAATCGGGTCAGCGCGGCCTCATAGCTGGAGGAACGCATATCGGCTACCAGGATTTCCAGCTCACCGGCAAAGGACTCCCCCGCGTTCTTTTTATAATTTTCCACAATCGACAGGACGTCCCGGCTGTTTTTCAGTTCCTGCTCCACCGTTGACACAAACCGGGGCAGTTCCCCTTCCAGTTCGCCCCTCTTTTTTGACAGCAGTTGGTCCGCCCGCTCCTGTTCCTTAAAATAAACCATGACCGAGAGTACCATCACAATCACGGACAGCAGGGGAAAAACCAGCAGGCAGGGAAGAACCCCCAGCATAACCATTCCCGCTTTCACAACCGCATACGCCTGATAAACCTCCGGTTCCAGATTCAGACCACTGGCTTTTAAGATGTTCTTCTGTCTTCCCCTCTTATACTCATCCATGTGGATGTGGGGAGCTAACCGCACCGCCAGGGATAAGAGGTACACCTCCAGGCTCTTCGCTGCCCGCTTCCGCTCTCTGGCTGTATTAATCATGGCCCTCGAGGTTCTTACATACGGCAGCCGGAGCAGATCGGCAGCCAAAAAGAACAGACCGGCAGCCAGTAAACTTCCAAAACAAATAAGCAGCATCATCTGTCTCACCTCCTATACTCCAGCGGTTTCGTCAGACGAATCACACACGCTGTGCTGACAAAAATAAGGGCTGCCGAGACAGCCAGTATTATCTGCCCCATCGCCGTAGACATCAGCGTCTCATACCAGCTTTTGTTTAAGAAATACATGAGCGGGATATTTCCGATTACCAGGATCACCATCGTAATAAATTCCTTCCTTGGCTCCGTCACCAGAAGCTCCAGCTCTGCATTCACAATCCGCATATCCGACAGCTTACTCACAATGGGCGTCAGGGTGGTCTTCAGACTGCGGTCATACAGACAGTCACAGAGCGCATCGCACCACTCTTCAAACACATCATTTTCAATCCGGCCCTTTAATACTTTCAACCCTGCCTCCACATCCGGATTTACCACCCGGACCTGGGTTGCAAACTCCTGGAACACGTTGCGGACCGGGGGATTTAAGTAGTGCAGGTTCTCCTCCACCGCGGTCAGGATGTCCTCATTTCTGAGGTACGCGGTCGTAATGATGGAAAGTGCTGTCTCCAGCTCTGCCGCCACATTCTTTTTGTAGTGACCGGCCGTAAGCCGCACATACCAGAATGGGAAAAACAGAAAACCAACCGCCATCACAGGAGCCAGAAAGTAATTCCCCAGAAGCAGCGCCAGGGAACCTCCCACACAGAACAAGGCCAGGCTGGCTGCACAGATCAGGGAAAATCGTTTCTCCCGGCCGGTCATGGCAAGGATGTCCTGGGCCTCCCTGATTTCTCTGCGAAATATTCCTATTTTCTTTCTGTGTGTCGCTTCATTAATCTCTTCCTTCAAGGTTTTGGGCCTGCGAAGGAGAAAGACAAACAAACCGTCTGTAAATTCCATCGGCTTTAAGCCGAGAATCAGAAAAGCACCGGCAATCATGCCGGCGCAGGCCAACAGCTGCATCCCCGTCAAGCGCAGACACCTCCTCTCAACCGTTCCAGTGTCTCTCCCGGCATCCCATTCTCAAGCAGGCGCTTTGCCAGGCTGTCCGAAATAGAGTGAACCGTTTCATGATGTCCTTCTATCACAAACTTCCCCTCCTCCATGCGGTTTTCCGTAATCCGGTACTGGAACAGCGGACGGTAGGTCCGGCTCCCATCCGGCTCGATCACACACTCCATGATCTCCATCAGCCGCCGTTCCCGGTTCTCCAGCTGCTTGCAGAAGGCAACAATGGGGTAGGCTTCCGTGACATAAGCCATCAGCGTCTCATCACTCATATCCACCGCCCGCTTACACAGAGAAACCATGCGGCGGTACGTGGCCTCACAGCTGTTGGAATGGATGGTAGTCACCACCGCAACGCCGGTTCTGGCCGCTTCCTGAGCGGCATTGGCCTCCGGCCCGCGCATCTCCCCCACTACGATAACGTCCGGGTTAAAACGCAGCGCCATGTCTAAAAGGGCAATCTGGTCCACTCGCTGCCGCTCATTTTCACTGTCTCTTGTCAAGGTATGAACCACAGAATTCGTCACCTTTCCTTCCTTTTCCCGCACCAGCGCCAGCTCCCTGGAACCGTTTTCAATGGTATAGATTCTCTTGTTGTCCGGAATGGTGGTGAGCAGCCAGCCAAGCAAGGTGGTTTTTCCAGAGCTGGTTGCCCCTGCCACACAAACGGATATTCCATAACGCACGCATTCCGTCAGAAACTCCAACATGGGACCGGTGGCGGTTCCTCCGGCGATGAAATCCTCCTTTTTCATGGACTGCGGATTCACAATTCGGATGGAAGCTGCAATCCCCACATCTTCATCTACCAGAGGCGTCTTCATTGCTGCAATACGGATGTTTTTAGACAGATGCCCCAGCACAGCCGGACTTGCATTGTCTAACACCATTCCCGATGTATGAAGCATACGGCGCACAACATTAATGGCATGCTGCGGACTCTCAAACCGTTCCGTCAGCTTCCTTGTGACGCCTCCCGCATATTGAACTTCAATATCCCGCCAGCTGTTAATGTCGATCTCCTCAATCCCGGTCCCAAACACATACTTTGTCAGGAAGGAGAACTCCGCCATCTCAGTATAGATGGCAGCCACCAGCTCCTGTCCGCTCATTCCCGTCACTGCAATCCGGTAGTCCTGGATGTACTTCGTGATATAGCGCTTGATCTGCTCCTTTACTTCTTCATTCCCCTGTTCCACAATCAAGGTAGAGTATTTACTAGAGATGTACTCCTGAACCTCCTTCAGCACGGAAGAAAAATCACGGCTGTCATCCTGTGGGGTGAAAAACAGGTCACGGCTGCGCGGTGCATGGTTCTCCTGATGGAGTGGTCCACGAACAACTGGCCCCTCCTCCCATTCCATAACAGGTGCGCTGGGTCCCGTGACGGACGCTCCTGGCTGTATTTTCTGCCATGACTGCTCTGCCGATGGTGTTACATTTTGTGGCTGCTCTACCATCGATACCTCCTCCGTTAGTCTCTCTGTCTCCCCCATTTTTTCTTTCTGCCCTAATCCAGATTTTTCAGTCCTAAACTCTCCCTCACTGGTTTCCTGCTCCTCCGAAGACAGCTCTATTCCCTGTTCCTGCTCTTCCCTCTCCCCCGCACACTCCGACTTCTTTATGTCAGGCACTTCACGCGCCCCGAACAGATCCGCGGATCTCCGCTCTCCTAACACCCAAACACCTCCTTGCTGACTGCCTCAATCCCCTTGCGAAATCCCCGGCTCTCCCGCAGGGATAGGTCCGACAGCAGATCCCCTGCCAGCCCCTGCGCCGCCAATTCGGCTGAATACGGGAGCCGGAAGGTCACCGTTCCAAGCACCTGCTCCACATGATCACTCGCCTCGCTGGGTTTGATGTTGCTGGCTACCTTATACTGCTTATCTGCGTCCCATTTATTGTCCCGCAGCAGCGGAAGCTGGCTGGAAAGGTAGCTGATGCTTTTTAAATCACAGTTCACCAGGCGGAGGACCGCATCCGACTCCATCAGTGCGATGGCCGACAGAATGTCGTTGGCAATATAGCTTCCGCAGTCAATAATGATATAGGGTGCAATTCCCCGAAGACACGCAATTAAATCTGTGGCCTGCTTCGCATGATAGGGCGGATAGGTATACTCGTTTTCTCCTCGCAGCATCCCTAACAGGGTCAAATGGTCATACCGCTTATGGGTGATGAGGTTATGACGGACCAGGGATTCTGTCACCTGAGCTGCCGCCAGGATGCTCCCCAGCGAATGTTCACATTCCAGATCTCCCGGCGGACAAATGCATGGCAGCATGGGGGCCGTCATGTCACAGGTCACAAGAACCACATTTCTTTTTTTGCCGGCCAGATATTTAGCCAGCTTGACCGCAGCCGTTGTCTTTCCGCTTCCCGGGCTTCCCCAGACAGCCAGGACCTGCGCCCCGGGTTCCTGCTCCCATTCCTCCTCCGGTTTGGCAGAACGGTCAAAAATACTCCCTTTCTTGAAATTCAGCATTTACTCCACCCCGTTCTCACTCTCGGTGTTTGTCTCCTCTACAGCTTCAGGAGCATTTTCCGTCTCTTCCGAAGTTCTATCCACTTCTTCCTCTGTCTCATCGGGTGCATATAACTCAGACAGCACCGCCTCCTGCGCACGGATAAACTGCTCCGCCTGCTCCTTCGCTCCCCGGTACACTAATGCAAGATGAAGTTTCCCCTCCGCCTCCAGTTCTGCCAATGCCTTCCCCTGTTCCGGGGTCACCAGAAGTGTCACCGTTCCGGGAAGTTCCTTCTCTGTCTCCTCGTCCTGCTCGCCTGTGTTGGCGTCGTATCCACTGTTGGCCGTTACCGCGATGACCTCCACATACTGGAGTTCCGGCAAAATCACAGTCGAACCCTGCTTTCTGTAGTCCGGGGCAATGACCGAAACAATATCACCGCTCATAAGTTTTCCGGAAAGCCCGTTGGCAAATGCCTTCACACTCACCGAGATTGCCTGCTTCTCCCCATTCAGGTTGTAGAGATAGGCATTCTCTGCAGCCGGCTCCTCCGCCACCTTGGAACGAATGATGTAATCGCCCGGCACCAAATCCGCCGAGGCATATCTTCCCACCACCTCCTCCACGCTCCGGGCTACCCCCTCCGGCATGTTGTAGCCGCCGACTTCAACGGTCTTCACCATGTCGTTTGTGATTTCATCTCCGATTCGGATGTCCTTCGTCACACGTACAATCTCTGTCTTCTGACTGATGGTACGGTTAAACATCGGCGTTATGGCGAAACAGATCACCAGAGACAAAAGTATACAAAGTACACCGATTACCGTCCGATTTTTTATAAAATTCATTTGCTGATCCTCCTACATCTGAGCAGACACCGCTCATTTTCCAAACTGTTTTCCCCTAACTGTGACGCACCGCCGTAAATTTGGACTTCTGATACTTTCTGATAAAATGTACCAGCACCACAACCCCGGCCAGAGAGCCGGCTCTTACCATCCACTTTTTCATCCGATCTGTCCTCCTGATTTCAAATAATAAGCGGCCATATATCCCAGCGCCAAAAATGGAGCCAGCGGATAGACAGCCGCAGCTTTCTTCTTATAAAATATCGATATAGCGCTTGCCGCACAATGAAACAACAGCAGCAGGGAGAGGCCCAGTATGGTTCCAGCCAGGGCAGCCGGCAGCCCCAGCACAAGGCCACAGGCTGCCGCCAGTTTCACATCCCCTCCTCCGATTCCTCCCTTCATAGCTCCGGCCAGAAAAAAGAGGGACGGTATCACGCCCCACAGATTTATCGGCTGAAAGCACAGAAGGGAGACAACGAAAATCGCTCCATTTACCCAATCCGGAATCTCCCGTTTGCGCAAATCATACAGAGAGGCGAGCGATAGCAGAAACACAAAAAGAATTACCTGCATCTCACATCTGCGGCTCCTGCTGTCCTACTCCCTGCGCCGGTGGATCCACCTCCGAGCGGGCATTGGATACCTGCTGTGCCACGGACTGCTCCAATGCCTGATGATAGGCATTCAGGATGCTCTCGTGGAGCTGTTCCCTGAATTCTGTTGTTACAGGAAAACAAATGTCCTTATAGCCATCGGTTGTTTTCCGGCTGGGCATGGAAACAAACAGACCATACTCCCCTCCCTCTACGATTTTGATTCCGCGGATTCCAAAACAACCGTCGATGGTCGCCGATGCATACCCCCGGATACTGCCTTCCTGGCTGGGCGGGTACATGGATGTAATTCTTACGTCTATGGTAGGCATATGAGATTCCTCCTTCTTTCTTCCTTTTCTTCGTCTTTTTCGGTTCCTTATCCTGCATAGTTGAACATCTCGGAAATACGGCGGGTTAAAGTCGGCAACACTTTTCTTAATTGTGCGTGTATACGATTAAGAAAATCTCCGGTTAAGTAGTGCCAATAATTTGGTTGATAAACTGTTCTGTCCATTGTAGTTCCTCACTTTCTTGGATTTTTTGTATATAAAAAACACGACTGAATTTTTAGGTTCAATCGTGTTCTTTATCACTGACTCAATATTTTAATTGCATTTTCAATTAAATAGACTTACATACGTTCAAATCTCTATTTCGGGTCTGAAACATTATTTATCACCAAAGCTTTTTCCGCTACTTCATTAATACAAATTCCCCATCTATACTTATTATTCTGATAATGATAAATTATTGTTATTGGATCATGCTGATTACTAAAAGCCTGACCTAAAAAAAATGTAAATGCAACTGATGAAGATATAACTAAATGAATTCTTTTAATTCGATATTTTTTTACACATTCCCTGATATCTATCATAATAGTAGTCCGATAGTTTTCTGCCACACTATAGCTAGTTATATTATCAAACGAAAGATTGTTTGTTTTAAACATCAATATATGTTTATTTTCCGGCTGTAATGATAATAAATCTTCTTTCTTTATTTCTAACGATGTTGAAATAGAGACTATAAGTTCCTGTGAACTAACTGTCTTATTAAACTCATTGGATTGAATTGCAGCATAAGCGCCTTCGTTTGACCACTCTTGAAATAATGATTCATTTGAACGCAACTTATGTAAAAATTTCAAATTACTTTGATCTCCCATTTTAAAACCCATTCTGAAAACAAGTGGCGTATGAGCTATTCCATAATAGCATAAATCAATTCCTTTCATTTTTAAATCGTTTATGACTCTATCCTGATAATCTATTGCTCTTATAATGCCATCATCCATATTATTTTTCATCAATTCACATTCATCAACTTTTATTGTCTTAACATAATAATTTCTCAGAAATTCTGCTTCAACATCTGCGATATCTGGAGCAAAAGATGTATGTTCTAACAATAATAATCTGGGACGATATAGCCACAGAAAAAGCCATATAAATGTTAATCCAACAAAAACAACTGTATATTTTTCTGCAATATTTTCCAACCAAGGAAAAATTGCCAAAATTGAATTATAAGTGCTAGAAATATCGAAAACCTCTATTTTTTGTAATATAGTTGACAATCCAAAGCAAATAGCATCAATGAGAACAAAGACAAATGTCAACCATTTATATACATTTTTAGGCACATTTAATAGGATCTTTCTTACCTTATTCATTTTCTTAATTTATATCCCTTTCTGACATTTTCACAATCCGTCCATTTTCAATTGTCCAAATACCAATATTTTTTGTTCCAACTATTATAAAAAATATCCAATCAGAATTTTTTTCTCTTTTTATAATTCTATTCCAATTTTTTCTATCGACAGAAGATGGAGTTGGTGTGGCTTCCCTGTGAGTATGCCATTCCCCTAAATAGGTCTTTGTATACTGTGATTCTCTCCACAATGAGTCCATAATCAATTGATGCTTATTCTCCGAGCGATGAAAAGAAAATGCTCTGCAGATGTCATCCTCTTGTGGTGTTGTAATATCTGTTATTACAATTTGTTTTTTATCTGGCTTTAGTATTCCTGCCATAATCCCACCATGTTCCACTTTATAATCATAACAATTCATATACTCCAAAAACTGTTTTTCTACCACCCCACTAATAATTACAGAAACTTTTTCCTCATAATCATACCTCATATGAATTCCCTTTTCGTTCCATACATACTTTACAATGCCTATTCGCAAAAAACTCTTCCTGTATAAATCTTTTCTCTTTATTACAAATATAACGTTGTGATAATTTAAATCCTTGCTCTTGTATGCTATCCGAATCTCCTATCCAAGAATATAAGCCATTTTTTATCTGCTTCATATT